>CAYTUH010000449.1:0-2507 GCA_964441165.1 uncultured Syntrophaceae bacterium | reverse complement strand
AGCTTCTCGTTCTTAATCCTCATTGTAGCTGCCTGATTCATCAGGCATTGCGCTGTAAAGCGCATATGAAAAGCGCCGATAAATCGGCAAGCTACGAATGATTTTTCAGCCATTGCTCAGGCAACGAAACATGTCACATGTCATGCCGGACTTGATCCGGCATCCAGTTTCGCCCTGGATTCCCGCGTGCGCGGGAAGGACTGCTTTGTGATACAGTGCTGCCGGGGTAATATGTGCCCACGACACTTAATGTGACATAATGGAAATTCGAAAATACCTTCTTCCCTTTATTCCTCTCGTCGGGTTTTTTGCCTTCTGGCAGATTGCGGCCGATTATGAGTGGATAAACAGCGCGCTCTTTTCCTCGCCCCGGATTATCCTCGACGAGGCGACGGCGCTCCTGCATCAGCATGTTGGGGAAAAATCGGTGCTTCTTACTCATATCGGCATCACCCTCAAACGGCTCTTCTGGGCCGCCCTGTGCGGGATTGTCGCAGGAATGGCTGCGGGAACCCTCATGGGATTGAGCCAGGGCATCTATCGCTTCTTTGATCCCCTTATTACCCTTATCATGCCCATACCCGGCATCGCCATGGCGCCTCTGTTCATCATCTGGATGGGCTTCGGCGATCCCACGATCATCACCGTGGGGGCAATCGCTACCTTTTTCCCCGTCGCCTACAACACGTCGACGGGGGTGCGGAGCATCGACGTTCAACTGGTGCGCGCCGCCAGTATCATGGGTGCCCGGAAAGTCACCATCCTTACCCGTGTCTATATTCCCTGGGCAGCCGTCTATATCTTCACCGGCGTCAAGCTGGGACTGGCCCGGTGCTGGCGGACGGTCATCGCCGTGGAGTTTATCGCCGCGGCGAACTGGGGACTGGGATACATGATATGGGACGCCGCCGAATACCTGAGATCGGGAGTCGTCTACGGCGGCATCATCCTGATGGCATTACTCTTTACTTTTATCGAAAAGGGACTGATCGTTCCCTTTGAAAGGCTTACTATCGAAAAATGGGGAATGGTGCGGAGCTGAGCGGCAATAATCAGGTTCAGATGGAAGAATCAATGCGTGAGGAGTCGCGGGAGCGGCTATGGGCGGCGGTGCAGTTTGTCTTTCCCTTTGTCGTCCTCGGCATTCTGTGGGAAATGTCGGTGCGCCTGGGCTACATCAGCGCACAGATCCTTCCCGCCCCTTCCATGATCTTTCAGGAACTCTACAACCTGACCTTCGTGAAGAAGGCGCTGCAGCAGCATCTGCTGCACAGCCTCTACCGTCTCTTTGCCGGCTATTTCCTGGCCGTTGTGATCGGTGTGATCCTGGGAACGATTCTGGGCCTGCAGCGGATCATACGGGAGATGTTTTCTCCCGTACTCAGCCTGCTGATTTCGGTGCCCACCATCGCCTGGATTCCCGTACTGCTTATCACCATGGGACTGGGTGACAAGACCGTCATCACGGCAATATTCCTGGGCGGCGTCTTTGAAATAACCTACAGCACCATAGCGGGAATCCGGTCCGTGAAAAAACAGCAGGTGAATGCCGCCCGGATCATGGGTGTCAGGGGAGTGGGCCTTTTCATGAAGGTACTTCTTCCTGCGTCGCTGGTCTATATCATGCCGGCCTTGCGGCTGAGCATCGGCTACTGCTGGCGGGCTCTGGTCGGCGGCGAGATGCTTTCGGCCATGATCGCCTGGGGCATCGGAAAAATGATTTACGAGGCCCGGTTCTGGAACGACATCAAGGTCATGTTCGTCGGCCTCCTTGTCATTGGCATCTTCGGAGTCGTATTGGACCGTCTCGTACTCAAGCGTCTGGAACAGGAAACAATCGAAAAATGGGGCATGCTTGCCGAGAGTTAGAATATGGAAAACTGCAAAGCGAAAATAGAAATCAGGAACGTCAGCAAAATCTTCGGCAAGGGGGCAAAGAGCCTGGTTGCTCTCGATGAGGTGAATCTCGAAATTCCTGAAAACAAGTTTACCACCATTGTTGGGCCTTCGGGGTGCGGAAAGTCAACGCTCCTCTACATGCTGGCCGGTTTCGAAAAGCCCTCGGGCGGTGAGATTCTCCTGGACGGGAAGCCCATTGACAAGCCCGCGCCTGACAGGGGATTCGTGTTTCAGGATTTTGCGCTCTTTCCCTGGCGGACTGTCCTCGGCAACGTTACCTTCGGTCTGACGACAAACGGGCGCAGCAAGAAAGAGGCGAAAGAAATCGCCATGGAGTATATCAACCTGGTCAATCTCTCAGGATTCGAACACGCCTACCCCCATACACTTTCGGGCGGCATGAAGCAGCGCGTCGCCATCGCACGGGCTTTAGCCTACGAACCTGAGGTTCTGTTGATGGATGAACCCTTCGGCGCCCTCGATGCCCAGACCAGGAAATACATGCAGAAAGAACTTGTCGATATCTGGGACAAGTTGAACAAAACGGTAGTTTTCGTGACCCACAGTGTCATTGAGGCTGTGCACCTGTCCGACATCATCGTGGTACT
>CAYTUH010000448.1:0-2530 GCA_964441165.1 uncultured Syntrophaceae bacterium | reverse complement strand
CCTTTTATTCCCCGAAACTCGAAACCCGAAACTGTTTTATATTCAGGTACTTTGGAACGTTGCTGCTCTGGTACTTTCCCCTGAATCCTTCAATCCTTACTCCCTCAATCCTGTCCGGCTTTGGTACTTTGGCTCTTGCTTTCTCTCTGTGCCTTTGTGCCTCAGGATCTCTGTGCCTGTCTTTATCACAAATGATTCTCGATAATCCGTTCGGGGCCGAAGTCGGGGAGCATGAGGTCGTCTGCCGAGGTTCCCTTCAGTGCATTGCGGGGGATGAGGCCGATCAGTTCCGATTCGAGTATGTCCACCCCTTGGGCCGAGGCCTTTTCCCGGATGATGTCGAAGATCATGCGCGGAGGGGTGACGTCGTAATCGACGAGATTCATCGAGACCTGCACGATTCCCCGGCTTTCCAGGGTGACACCGATGGCCTGCACACAGGGCAGGCCGCCGCTCGATTCCCGTATCGAGCGGGCAATCGACTGCGCGATGCCGATGTCGTCCGTGTCGAGGTTGACGTTGAATGCGATCAGGGGGTTGCGGGCACCGACGCAGGTGGCACCGCTCTTTGCGTTGAATTCGGCCGGTCCGGCGTCGGGACACCATTCGGGATCGCAGACCTTTTCACAGAGATTTTCATAGCAGCCCCTGCGTACGGCGGCGAGCTTCGTCCGTTCCCCATGCAGCGCCGCCTTGCCGTAAAAATAGACGGGGACGCCGTTTTCCTCGGCAAAGGCGCGGCCGAAGCGGTGGGCGATCGTGACGGCGTCTTCCATGGTCGCACCTTCGAGGGGGACGAAGGGAACCACGTCCACGGCGCCGATACGGGGATGGACGCCCTGCTGCTGCGTCATGTCGATCAACTGTACGGCCGTGTTGCAGGCCGCCCGTGCGCCCTCCTGAATGGTCTCCGTCGTGCCCATGAAGGTGACCACGCTCCGGTTGTGGTCGCCGTCCATGTTGACATCGAGGACCCGTATCCCCTCAATGCGGGAGACCGCCTCGACGATCCGGTGAACTTTTTCCTTGTCCCTGCCTTCGCTGAAGTTGGGGACGCATTCCATGATTTTCATGCTACACCTGATAGAGCTTCATTGCGGGGAGTTCAAGGCAGGTGAGGACACCGCCGTAAACCGCCCCCGTATCGATTCCGATTTTATAGTCATCCACATGCACGCTCATGAGCGGTGTGTGGCCGAAGACCACGATCTTGCCGAAATCATGGTCCGAGTTGATGAATGAATAGCGAATCCAGAGGAGATCGTTGTTCTGCTGCTCTTCGAGAGGGATGCCGGGTTTCATTCCGGCATGAACGAAGATATACTCCTCCGTTTCATAGTAGGTGGGGAGGGACCTGAAGAATTCGAGGTGAGATTCGGGTATTCGCGTGGCGGCATCGTCCCGTTCCGCACTGATGCCGTAGGATGCGAAGGTGGCGTCGCCGCCGTTAGAGAGATAGAGACCGCCGCAGGGACCGTCGGTGAGATAGTCGAGGAGCATCTGTTCGTGATTGCCCAGGAGGCAGACGGTGTTCCCCATGCGTTCTTTCAGGTCGAGCACGTAGTCGACCACGCCCCGGGAGTCGGGGCCCCGGTCGATATAGTCGCCGATAAAGACGAGGGTGTCGCGTTCGGGGTTGATTGTGACCAGTTCCATGAGCCGCTGCAGCTGGTCAAGGCAGCCGTGAATGTCTCCGATGGCAAATATTCGTTCCATGAAGGGTCCCCTTATTCAAAGAGGGCATTCACGAACTCTTCACTCTTGAACGTCCGCAGATCGTCCACTTTTTCACCGATGCCGATATAGCGGATCGGCAGTTTCATTTCCTGGGCGATCCTGACCACGATCCCCCCCTTGGCCGTTCCGTCGAGCTTGGTGAGGGCCAGTCCCGTGATGCCGATTTCCTTGTTGAACATCTGGGCCTGGGATATGGCATTCTGCCCCGTGGTGGCATCGAGAACGAGAAGCGTCTCGTGAGGTGCGCCGGGCAGTTCTCTTCCCATGATACGGCGGATTTTCTTCAGTTCTTCCATGAGATTGGTCTGGGTATGAAGCCTGCCGGCCGTGTCGATAATGACGACATTTGCCTTCTTCGCCCTGGCGGAATGAATCGCGTCGTAGACCACGGCGGAGGGATCGGCCCCCATCTTCTGCTTGATCAGGGGGACGTCGACGCGCTTGCTCCATATCTCGAGCTGTTCGATGGCCGCTGCACGGAAGGTGTCTGCCGCCACCAGCATCACGGGAAGACCCCTGCTTGTGAAGCGGTGGGCCATCTTGCCGATGGTGGTGGTCTTGCCCGTGCCGTTCACGCCCACCACCATGATGGTGTATATTTCATCGAGGGGTATGCGGAGGGGGGCTTCACAGTCCTTGAGGAGTTTGCTCATGCTTTCCTTGATGATGCTTTTCAGCGCATCGGGGCGGTCAAGTTCCTTTCTCCTGAAACGTTTTTAAAAATGGGTAACGCTTCTTCTACCTTGCCGATTTCTGCCAGTGTGACGGCTTGCCAAAAAGGCAGTTCAAGAAT
>CAYTUH010000447.1:0-2564 GCA_964441165.1 uncultured Syntrophaceae bacterium | reverse complement strand
CCGGTGCCCCTTGGGCATGGAGTATCCGAAGTGCACGGTCTACTGTGCGGAGTATTTGAAGGAGGAGATGTTTACAGGTTGTGCGCCGGAGACGACGGCGGCGCTGATTGCGGAGCCGGTACAGGGTGAAGGCGGCTTCATTACGCCTCCGCCGGAATACTTCCCGCGTGTCGCGGAGATTTGTAAAGAGAACGGTATCCTCTTTGTATCCGACGAGATCCAGGCGGGCATGTGCCGCACGGGGAACAAGCTGTTTGCCATCGAGCACTGGGGCGTCGAGCCGGACATGCTGACCATCGCGAAGAGCCTTGGTGCGGGACTGCCGATCAGTGCCCTGGTGGGGCGTGCCGAGATTCTGGATTCGATTCATCTGGGCGGCATCGGCGGTACCTACGGCGGCAACCCGGTGGCATGCGCGGCGGCGAATGCGGTACTGGACATTATTGAGGAAGAGGATTTGCCGGCAAAGAGCGAGGCGCTGGGCAAGAAGCTGTGGGCGGCCTTTGAGGCGATGAAGGAGAAGTACGAAGTCATCGGTGATGTGCGTGGCAAGGGACCGATGATCGCGCTGGAGCTGGTAAAGGACCGCGTGACGAAGGAGCCCGACAAGGATTCGGCGGCGGCGGTTGCCGGCTATGCCTTTGAGAAGGGTCTGGTTCTGCTTTCCTGCGGTCCTTACGGGAACGTAATCCGGTGCCTGATGCCGCTGGTGATCACCGACGAACAGCTCGACCGTGGTCTGGCCATCATGGATGAGGCCTTCGCGTCGCTGCAGAAGTAGAAAAATAATGTGGCGGTGCCGTGTGAACCTGCAGGGTCGGCGGCACCGCCATTCCTGGGGTATTATGGTGTCCCACCGGGATGCTGACAGGAGATGGAAAGGCAGCCCCGGGAGGGGGTTCATTGACAAACAGGCTTCCAAACTCGCGATTTCCTGGAATATGAGACGGAGATGGCACTCTTTATAGAATGAACGTATTCCGGTCGGGAACGTGAGTGGAGAATATCCCCTTTTCGGATGAAGAGGGAACATAAACTATTGCTATAGGAAGGAGAGTATTTATGAAGAAGGGAAATGTATGGCGAAGTGGGTTTTTGGTTGCAGTGGCCCTGGTGTTTGCCTGCGCAATGGTCGTGATGGCCGGCAGTCCGGCACTGGCAAAAGACAAGGTGATCAAGATAGGGAATATTCTGCCTTTGTCGGGACCGTCCGCATCAGTGGGTATCCAGGGAAAGTATGCCCGTGAACTGGCAACCGAGATGATCAACAATGCCGGCGGGATCAAGTCGCTGGGTGGAGCGAAACTCGAAAATATCTATGTGGACAGCAAGAGCGATCCCACCGTCGGTGTCACCGCTGCGGAACGACTCATCAACACCAACAAGGTAAACATCCTTTCGGGATGCTGGAACTCGGCCGTTACCTATCCGGCGACGCAGGTTGCGGAACGATACCGCGTTCCCTTCGTGGTTCCCGTCTCCGTGCGCAACACCATTACCGAGCGAGGATTCAAGTATACATTCAGGATTGCCGCCAAGGACGCCTGGTGGACCCGCGATCAGTTCGAATTCCTGGAAGACATGAAGAAATCGACCGGTACGGAGCTGAAAAAGGTTGCCTTTGTCTATGAGAATGGTGACTGGGGTGTCGGAATGGCGGAACAATGGGATATTCTCGCAAAGAAGTATGGCTACACGGTAGTGCTGAACGAACCCTACCCCAGCACCGCCAGCGACCTGACTCCTGTCGTCATGAAGATCAAACGCGCCAAACCCGATGTAATACTGCTGACTTCAAATGCATCGGATGCGATTCTCCTCACCAACACCATGGCGGAAATGAAGGTTAAGGCAAAGGCCATCATCGGAACCGGTGGCGGTCATGCCGACCCCATGTTCCGGAAGAACTGCGGAAAGAACGCCGAATACATGTTTGACGTCGTGGAATGGGAAGCCGATCTGAACAAGGCCGGTATTCCCGAACTCAACGCCGAGTTCAAAAAACGCCACGGCTTCGACCTTGCAGGTGAATCGGTTGATGCCTTTACGTCGGTCTTTGTCATCGCCGATGCTCTGGAACGGGCAGGCTCGACTGATCCCAAGAAGCTGAGAGAGGCCTTTGCATCCACCAACCTCTGCTCGGGCCCCGGCATGATTGTTTCCTACGACTGTGTCAAGTTCGACGAATCGGGACAGAACGTGAACGCCGGTATCGTCATGGTGCAGTTCCGCATGGTCGACGGAAAGATGGAACGGGTTTCGGTATGGCCGAAGAGCGCAGCACGGGCCGGTTTTGAGGCCGTGTTCCCCATGCCCTGAGGATGAAAGGCAAGATGTAAATTATTAAAGATCGATCACCGGAAGGAGAGGCGCCCTGTGCGCCTCCCTTCCGGTAACCACAAATCGAAAACGAGGTCGTTATGGATGTAATTCTACAATCAATTGTCAACGGGACATTGATCGGCTCGATATACGGACTTGCGGCATTGGGACTTACCCTGATCTTCGGTGTTATCAAGGTTATCAACTTTGCCCACGGTTCCTGCCTGATGGTGGGTATGTAC
>CAYTUH010000446.1:0-2565 GCA_964441165.1 uncultured Syntrophaceae bacterium | reverse complement strand
CCGGGTACTTCTGGAAAGCTGTCCCCCGGATCGAAGGAGGTGATGCGTAATGGCAACAGGAATCAGAGATAAGGTGGCGGTTATTGGAATGGGATGTACGAAATTCGGGGAGCGCTGGAATGACGGTGCCGAAGATCTCATGGTCGAGGCATTCCAGGAGTGTATCGCTGATGCGGGTATCGAAAAGAAAGAGATTCAGGCGGCCTGGCTTGGTTCCTGCTTTGACGAGGTCAACATCGGAAAGAGCGCCCTTCCTGCTTCGATGGCACTTCGCCTTCCCAATATATCGGTGACGAGGGTGGAAAATTACTGTGCCAGCGGAACCGAGGCGTTCAGAGGCGCCGTTTATGCTGTCGCATCGGGTGCCTATGACATAGCGCTGGCAATCGGTGTCGAGAAGTTGAAGGATATCGGGTACGGCGGACTGCCCGAATTCAGCTCGGCCATGGGAACGCTGAATCAGCTCTGGATGGCGAACATGACGGCACCGGGCGGATTTGCCATGCTGGCCACGGGGTATGCCGCGAAATACGGTCTCGACATCAGCGAGGTGAAACGGGCGATGGCTCACGTATCGGTCAAGAGCCATGCGAACGGGGTGATGAATCCGAAAGCGCACCTGCGAAGAGCTGTTACGGAAGAACAGGTTCTGAACGCGCCTCAGATTGCCTATCCCCTGGGACTCTTTGACTGTTGCGGCGTCAGTGACGGTTCGGCCTGTGCCATTGTGACGACGCCCGACATCGCCAGGGGCCTCGGCAAGAAGGATTACGTGACGGTGAAGGCACTGCAGCTTTCTCTGAGCAACGGAACGGAATTTGCCTATGAATGGGACGGGGCGCATTTCGTGACCACCACGAAGGCAAGTTCCGCCGCATACGAGGAAGCGGGTATCACGAATCCGCGGGAAGAGATCAGCATGATGGAAGTCCATGACTGTTTCTCCGTAACCGAACTGGTGACCATGGAAGATCTCCACATATCGGAACGGGGCCAGGCGCCCAAGGACATCATGGATGGATTCTATGATATGACCGGCGGCGTTCCCTGTCAGGTGGACGGCGGTCTGAAATGTTTCGGTCATCCCATCGGGGCGTCGGGATTACGGATGCTCTACGAGATGTACCTGCAGCTCCATGGCAGGGCAGGCGACCGGCAGTTAAAGGATCCGAAATTCGGCCTGACCCATAACCTGGGCGGCTTCCCCTTCATGAACGTGTGCAGCGTCGCGATTATCGGCAAAAACGATGCATGACGTGAAGGGATGACCCTTCAAAAAAGGAGGTGACGTATGGCTGATTTGTCAAAGGTTGGAACTGAATATCCTCCCATCACTTGGGAGATCGAGCGGGGCAAGATACGGGAATTTGCCAAAGCGATAGGAGATTTTGATCCGATTTACCATGACAAAGAAGCAGCGATTAAGGCGGGGTATGAAGACACACCGGCGCCACCCACTTTTCTCACGGTACCTATGATGTGGTGTGACAAGATGCCCGCCGTAATCAACGATCTGAAGATCAACTTCATGATGGTGCTCCATGGAGAGGAAGAATACGAGTACTATCGGCAGATGTATCCGGGTGACGTGATTACGGGGACGCCGAAAGTGACCAGGATGGAGGAGAAAACGAGCAAGTCCGGTGCGAAGATGGACATGATCACTTTGGAGGTGCTCTATACCAATCAGAACGGCGAGAAAGTTGCAAAAGCCAGATCGTTGCTCGTCGAAAGAAAATAGGGGGGTTGCCATGGCGGAAGAACTGTATTTCGAAGATGTAAATGTGGGTGATGCAGTGCCCGAACTGGTAAAAGGGCCTCTCCAGAAACTGCAGCATGTGATGTATGCCGGTGCGTCGGGTGATTTCAATCCGCTCCACACGGACGATGATTTTGCAAAAGCCGTGGGCATGAAAGCCGGCGTAATCGCTCATGGAATGCTCATTATGGGATTTGTGGGGCAGGCCGTTGCTGCGTGGATTCCGAAGAAACATCTGAAAAAGTTCGGCGTCCGCTTTGCCGGGATGACCAAACCCGGGAACACGATCACCGTCACGGGGACGGTGACGGATAAACGTGTCGAGGACGGTGCGCACATTATCGCCGGCACGGTTACGGCGAAAGACGAAAATGGCGATGTCAAGGTCTCGGGACATTTCGAGGCGGCCTTGCCGAGCAGAAATTAAAGGCGCATAAACAGGGGGACCGTTTGTCGGCAGCCCGCCGGGGTTTTCGCAGTCGAATTGACACGCTGCCCGCACAGCCGGCAGCCCCCATGAAAAAATGGAGGAGATAGCTATGTCAAAAGTTGATTTCACAGGAAGGGTTGCAATCGTAACGGGTTCAGGCGCCGGTCTGGGAAGATGCTACGCTCTGGAACTGGCGAAGCGGGGTGCAAAGGTGGTAGTCAACGATCTGGGGGGAACCAGGGACGGATCGGGCTCCAGCGACGCCGCGGCAAACAAGGTGGTCGAGGAGATCAAGGCCCTGGGCGGCGAAGCGGTCCCCAATTACGACAATGTGGCGACGGTGGCGGGCGGTGAGAACATCGTGAAAACGGCCATC
>CAYTUH010000445.1:0-2588 GCA_964441165.1 uncultured Syntrophaceae bacterium | reverse complement strand
GGAGGCGCGTCCTTGTAAGACGCGACATCGTGACCAATCGTTTCCCTGCTCAATGCACCGGCGATATCCTTGATGAATTGTGCCTGTTCCTCTCTGGCAAGAAGCTGGAACCGTTCATCCCGTATCTTGAGACAGACGGAGGTGTGGGATCGAATATCTTCGGACTCAGCCAGGAAATCGACCCATTCGGTACGGGCCACCCACTCTTCGACGACGCGAAGGTTGGCCCTGCTTCGCTCGATCAACCCTTCAAGCCCGATCCCGGCGGCCCATTTCAGGGCATCCAGATAATCTTCCACACAGAGGAGTGAGGGCGTATTGATGGTATCTCCCTTGAAGATCGCCCTGTTGAGGGCGGCGCCTTTCTTGAGGCGGAATATCTTCGGCATCGGCCAGGGGGGATCGTAGGATTCGATGCGCTCCACCGCACGGGGGCTCAAAACCAGGATACCGTGCGCGGCTTCTCCTCCCAGACACTTCTGCCAGGAATAGGTGAGTACGTCGATCTTTGACCAGTCGATGTCCATGGCAAAGGCCGCACTGGTGGCATCACAGAGGGTGAGCCCCTGCCGTGTGCCGGGAATCCACTCCCAGTCGGGGGGCTTGACCCCGCTTGTCGTTCCGTTGGCCACAAAGACCACGTCGTGGGACCAGTCGATCGCTTCAAGTGAAGGAAGAGAACCGTATTCCGCCGCGAGAATCGTCGGATTCAGCTTGAGTTGTTTTTCCACATCGGTGGCCCATCCCTTGCTGAAACTTTCCCAGACCAGGACGGTCACCGGCCGGGGACCGAGGATCGACCACATTGCCGCTTCAAATGCCCCCGTATCGGAACCCGGAAGGATGCCGAGCAGATAGTCGTCAGGAATGCCGAGAACCTCTTTGCTCTCCGCAATCGCCCGTGCCAGTTTTTCCCTGCCGAGGGCGCTGCGGTGCGACCGGCCCGCGGCCACATCCTGGAGGACGTCGAGGCTCCACCCCGGTCGCTTGCTGCAGGGACCGGAACTGAAATTCGGATTATTCATGTAACAAAAACCTTTCCACCTTACTGATGTCATAATACAAAAGAGGATTGATACCAGAAATGCCTTCCATATACAAGAGATTTTGGTTTTGTATTGACGGGAGGGATAAATCTCCCTTATAGTCGCAGCAAGCGAAAATTCGACGCCCGTTTTCACACTTTCAGCCGGGGAGCACTCCATCGTGAAAAAGACAAAAACGGCCTTTTTCTGCCAGAACTGCGGCAACCATTCACCGAAATGGTTGGGGAAATGTCCCGCCTGCGGGGAATGGAACCAGTTCGTGGAGGAGGAAATCAGAGAACCCTCCCCGCTCTCCTCTCCCCGGGGTGACATGGGCGAGGTTCCCCTCCCCATCGATACCATCGAGGCCGGTGAACGGGACCGGATCCACGTGGGTATCAGGGACATGGATCGGGTCCTTGGGGGCGGCATCGTGCGGGGGTCGGCGATACTCCTCGGCGGTGACCCCGGCATCGGCAAATCGACACTCCTTCTCCAGGTCCTGCACTGCCTTGCCGCACAGGGCATGAAGGTGCTCTATGTGTCCGGGGAGGAGTCGGCCCGTCAGATAAAGATGCGGGGAAGCAGGATCGGCGCGACGTCCAAGACCCTGCTCGTACTGGTGGAAATTTGTCTCGAAGAAATTCTGCGGCATATCGGGGCAGTGGCGCCCGATGTGGTCGTCGTTGACTCCATCCAGACAGTCTATTCCTCGGCGCTTTCGTCGGCGCCGGGCAGCGTCAGCCAGGTGCGGGAAGCATCGGAAAAGCTGATCCTGTCCGCCAAGAAATCGGGCATACCGGTCTTTCTCATCGGCCACGTGACAAAGGACGGTGCGATCGCCGGGCCTCGCGTCCTGGAGCATATGGTCGACACGGTGCTCTATTTCGAGGGCGATTCGGGGCACTCATTCCGCATCGTCAGGGCGGTGAAAAACCGCTTCGGCCCCACCAATGAAATCGGGGTCTTCGAAATGCGGGACGACGGTCTCCGGGAGGTGTCGAATCCCTCGGCCCTGTTCCTGTCGGAGCGCCCCCGGGGCGCCCCGGGATCCATCGTCGTGCCGAGCATGGAAGGGACGCGGCCGATCCTCGTGGAGATACAATCCCTGGTGAACGAGACCACCTTCGGTATCCCCCGCCGCACCACCATCGGCGTGGATCACAACCGGGTATCGCTTCTTGCCGCCGTGATGGAAAAGGTCTGTGGACTCCACATGGGAAATCACGACATCTTCATGAATGTGGCCGGCGGAGTCAAACTCGATGAACCGGCCGTCGACCTGGGGATCCTGTCGTCGATGCTCTCCAGTTTTCTCGACCGTTCCGTGAACGCCGATACGGTCGTCTGCGGCGAGATAGGATTGACGGGAGAATTACGGGGTGTGGGCCAGATCGAGTCGCGTATCAAGGAAGCCGTAAGAATGGGATTTACCCGCTGCATACTGCCGAAAAGCAGTTCAGGGGTGAAGGCGGACCCGTCGGCGATGGACGTGATAACCATCGACAATATACGGGACCTGGCGGAACATCTCTTTTAACAGCACCCCCGTTAATTGAATAA
>CAYTUH010000444.1:0-2597 GCA_964441165.1 uncultured Syntrophaceae bacterium | reverse complement strand
GGGCATCATGAGAAGAAGGAGGAACATGAGCGCATATATGATCCTGTTATGTCTGCCTGCATTCATTTGATACATCACCTGTCGTCGTGTCATTCAAGAACCGGGGTCAGGCTGCCGGCATTTCGCAAACGCTGAGTTCTTGCGAGTGCCGAAACCTGGCCCCGGTGTTTTCCCGGAGTAGGAGCCCGGATTATCGTTTTATGGTCGTCTGTCCGCTATAAGAATAGTTGGTCCAGACGGGTGCGTTGCCGTCTTTTGCTGCCGTGGCGGGTGTTTCCCACGTCTCGTCACAGATGCCGCTGGCGACGACCTTGCCCTTGTCGATCAGGAAGACGCCGTCGCCGATGTCCATGGCGTTGTCGATACGATAAAAGAGTTCCTCACGGCCGTCGGCCAGTTTCCTGACTGTCGTGGGGGCCCCCCATCGCTGAATGATATCGTGCTCGCTGACGGCATGTTCCGCGTAGTAACGGGTGCTCCAGAAGGTCCCTTTCAGGCCGTTGGCTTCGAGGGGCGAGTGTTCGGGAATCCTGTCGGCAATCCCGCTTGCTACCACAGTACCCTGTGTCACCAGGAAGACCTGGTTCCCGATGGCCATGGTATTGTCGATGGGGTAGTACAATTCTTCATTGCCATTCTCCAGTTTTACAATGTGGGCGGGTGTTCCCCATTTCCGCAGGATTTCCTCTTTTGTTCTGTGATGATCCGTGTAGAATTCCTTGCTCCAGAAGGTGCCGGTGAAGCCCTTCGTGGCCGGTTCCTGGGCCTTTTTCACGCCCGTGCAGATGCCGCTGCTGACCACCCGGTTATTGACGATCGTGAAAAACTGGTCTCCGATCCCCAGGGTGTTGTCGACGTGGTAAATCCACTCTTCCGTTCCATTGCACAGGTCTTCAATCGCCGTCGGGGTTCCCCACTGCTTGATGATTTCGTTCCTGGGGGTGGGGTGTTTCGCGTAATATTTCTCGCTCCAGAATGTTCCCATGTGGCCGGTTGCCGCGGTCGTGCTTTCCGCAAAGGCGGTGCCGGTTAAAACTACTGTGAAGCACAGCAGAAGTGCGCAGGCCGTGACGGCCTCTTTCATGGTCCTTCGTTTTTCCGTGATATTCATTTTTATTCTCCTTCTCATCCATACTTTCAATTTTTGTATCCGGTCTCCCGGCGAACACCTGTATGTGTTCGGATATTCACCTTCGAAGCGGTGAGGTCTTTCTCTCAAGAACCAAAGCGAATATATATACCCTTGAGGAATTAATACATCGGGTGAAAACCCTATTTGAAAAAGAATTAGGGCCTATTTCCCGGTGAATAAACAACTGATTGTGTCCGCTCCGTGGGAGAGGGGCACGGGGGGTGTGTGATAAGGTTGTGCCCTCTCATGCACCTGTGCTATAAGGTGCCTTTAAGTGATGAACTTTACAGAAGGAATGTTATGCCGGACAAGAAACGGATCGTGATAGCCGAAGATTACACCATTCTGCGGGAAGGACTGAAATCGCTGCTGTCCTCCCACTCTGAATTTGAGATCGTGGGCGAAGCCGAAGACGGGATCAAGGCCGTCCGTCTGATCTCGGAACAGGAACCCCATATCGCCCTGATGGATCTGTCCATGCCCCTGATGAACGGGATGGAGGCGATCAAGGAGGCAAAGCGGGAATGCCCCGAAACGAAGATCCTGGTACTCACCGTCCACAAGGAGGAGGAGTACGTCTTTGCCAGTCTCGAGGCGGGTGCCGACGGCTACGTGCTGAAGGATGCCGATTTCGACGAACTGGTCATGGCGATCAAGAGCGTGCTGCGGGGGCAGCGCTACCTCAGCCCCGAAATCTCGGGAAAGGTCATCGACGGATATCTGAGGGGGGGGAAGGACCAGACTCCCCGGACACCATGGGACACGCTCACACAGCGTGAGCGGGAGGTCCTGAAGCTGATTGCGGAGGGGCACAAGAACCGGGAGATTTCCGACATCCTCTGCTTGAGTCTTAAGGCCGTCGAGAAGAACCGTGAGAACCCGATGAAGAAGCTCGATCTCCACAGTGCGGCGGAGTTGACGGCCTTCGCCATGGAGAAAGGGATCGTCAGCAGATAGGCGGGCAGGGCCAGGATGAATGGATCTTCGTCCCTTTGCCGATACGGGAGGCGACATGAAATGATCCCTGGGAAAACTGGGTCCGTTCCTTCATGCTCTCGAGGCCGAGCCCCTTCCGGGGGCTTTCCGTGGTGAGTATTTTCCGAAGGTTGAACCCCTTGCCGTTGTCCTCGATAATGAGATCGATGCGTTCCTCGGTCCTGCCGAGATGAATGCCGATGCGCGAGGCCCTGCCGTACTTGGCCGTATTGTTGCAGGCCTCCTGGAGTATCCGGTAGATGACGATCTTCAGGTCGTCGGGGATCTCCTTTTCCGACGCGTCGATTGTTTTCTCTATGCGGATGCGGGGGTAGGTGGCCTGAAATTCCCGGCAGAACCAGGAAATCGTTGCCACGATACCCAGGTCGTCGAGCATTGCGGGCCTGAGGTCCCGTGAAATTTTCCGGACTTCTTCAATTGCCCCCTGAATCAGGGGAATCTGCTGTTTTAGTGCGTCCTCGCAGGATGT
>CAYTUH010000443.1:0-2601 GCA_964441165.1 uncultured Syntrophaceae bacterium | reverse complement strand
GGGTTTTCTGGAAAAAAGAATTGTCACCTGGCAATAACAATGAGGGAGTTGAAAGATATGAAAAAGAGAGTGAAGTGGGGGTTGATGTTGTGTGTCGTGATGGTAATGCTGCTCAGCAGTCTTCCCGCATGCGGTGCCCGGAAGATCAGTGTCATGCTGGACTGGTTTCCCAACATAGATCACCTTCCGCTCTATGTGGCGCAGGAAGAGGGTTTTTTTGCCGATGAAGGATTGATCGTGGAGATACTGAGTCCCTCCGCCACGACGGATGCCCTGAAGCTGGCGGCATCGAACAACGTTGATCTCGCCGGCTCCTACGCCCCCCAGTCCATTATGGGTGCGTCTGACGGTTTGAACATCAAAGTGGTCGGCAGACTCGTCGAGCATCCCCTGAGTGTGCTCCTCTTTCTCGGGAATAAGGGGATCGTGAAACCGTCCGATCTCGATGGAAAAGTCATCGGGTACACCGTGCCGGGCATGATGGATATTCTGCTTGAAGCCTTTGCAGGTATGAACGGTGTCTCGCACTACGAGCCGGTAAACGTGGGATTCGCCATAGTGCAGTCCCTCGTTTCGAACAAGGTAGATGCCATCATGGGTCCCTATAAAAATTATGAGGTCGTTGAACTGGAGGAACGGGGCTACGATGCCCGCTATTTTGAACTGGCGGAGTGGGGAATCCCCGATTACGACGAACTTGTTTTCATATGCGGGGAAGGAACGCTGCGGGAAAAGGGAGATGCAATAAGGGGATTTACCCGTGCCCTTCAACGGGCAATCAAAAAAACGGGTGAAGATCCGGACCGGGCCCTGAAGAGGTATTTTGAAGCCCTCCCCGAAGCCCCGAAAGACCTCGAAGAAAAGGCCTTCAAGATAACGCTCCCCCTCTATGCGGCGACACAGAAACACAATGCGCGGCGATGGCAGGAATTGGCGGACTTTGCCTTTGCACATGGACTTATTGCCCGGGAGGTGAATGTCCGGGAGATGCTCCTTGACGGAGAGGAATAATACCGGGGTGCGAGACCAGAAGGAAACAGAAGACGCACCGGATGCGTGAAGGGATGAAAGGCGCGACGGGACAGATAAGAGGATATCTCAAACACATGGGACCGGCCTGGGTTATCGCCGCCGATGCGAGCGGTCCGGCGACCCTGGCGAGCCTCTGTATCGCCGGAGCGACCTATTCCTACAATCTCTTATGGGTGGTCATGCTGAGCGTTCTTTTCGGTGCCACCGCGCAGTACCTTGCGGCCCGGATCGGGATTATCGAGGGAAGGGGGATCATTGCCACGGTGGAAGAGCGTCTCGGGCCCGTCTGGGGATGGATCGTTGCCGTCGATGCGCTGCTCGTTACCTGGCTGGCTGCCCTTGTCCTGATGAACGCGCTGGTGGGCGTCACCTCCCTGATGACGGGAATCGAATCGCCCCTGTGGAGCATTCCCTTTGCCGCCCTCATTGCCGTGATTCTTATTCGCGGCGGTTACCGGTGGTTCGAGGTCATGTGCAAGGTGCTCATCGTTTTTATCCTCGGGTGTTTCGTGATTACCATCGCTATGGTCGATCTCTCCTGGCCCGACATCGGCAGGGGGTTGATTCCGAACGTACCCGGGGGGATGGACTCGGCCCTCATGATGGCGGCCATCATGGGAGGTGCTGTCCATATCACTATTATCGGCCTCCATACCTATAATACGAATGCAAAAGGATGGACCCGGAAAGACCTCGGCCTGGCGCGCTTCGATAATACGGTATCGATGGGGCTGGCCTTCGGTCTTTACAGCATCATCATATTCTTTGTTGCCGCAGCGGTCCTGCATCCCCATCACATCACCGTCAGAACGGCCACCGATGCTGCCTTGAGCCTGGAGCCGCTGCTCGGTACGGGGGCGAAATTTATCTTCCTGCTCGGTATCTGGGGCGCCGCCTTTTCCACCCTTTCGCCGACCATGCTTGCCGCTACATACTTTTTTGCCGATAAGATGAAATGGCCCCTCTACCGGAGGGACAGAAGGTTTGTTGCAACGGCGATTGCCGGTGCCGTCATCGTCTCTTTCGGCCCCTTTCTCAAGGGCGGATTTTTTCTGCTCCTGCCGCTCATGCTTGCCCTGGGACTCTGCGGAACGCCGATCATCATCGGTATCATCCTCTACCTCCTGAACAGAAGCGACGTGGCCGGCAAGGACAGGAATTCCCTGATTCTGAACATCCTCGGTGGCGTGACACTGCTGGTCACCTCCTTTCTGGCGGTGCGATTTATCCTGCTCAAAGCGGGAATTTTGGGGTGAGGCATTCAGGATTGAGGGAGTAAGGATCGAAGGGTTGAAGGGCTTCAGTTTCGAGTTTCGAGGAATGCATCCATGACACTGATCCACAGGCCGTCATTGCGAAACAGCCCTCAGCGGTCGTGGCAATCTGTTTTTTAAGGATTTTAAGCTTTTGCTGACAGCTGATAGCTGACGGCTGTCTTAATGTGAGCGGTTTTACATGATTGATATCGGAGAATATCTGAACAAACGGACGCTCATCATCGGTGATGTCAATTCCGGGAAGACCCGCTATACGGTGGATATCATCGCATCATTCGTGGAGAACGGTATC
>CAYTUH010000442.1:0-2631 GCA_964441165.1 uncultured Syntrophaceae bacterium | reverse complement strand
ACAGGGAAATAGATACTTTTTTCCATGATGATCCTGTTAGGCGACGTCCTGTGTTGTTCATGCCGGGCTGTTCCTTGCAAAGGCGGATGACCGGGAGTGCTCCCGCAGGCCCCGCCGTGCAGGCGGGGTCAAGGGGCACAATATAAATAAACAATTCCTTACCGTGAAGCCCCGCCCTGTGGGCGGGCAGCGTCACATCCCTTCTATAATGATTGACCGGAATATTTCAAGGAGATACTATGAAAGACTCATGAATCGTCTAAAAAGCGTTCACCCGGTGCCTCCTGCAGGCAGGGGCGCACCGTGAATGTGCACCGATTTCTTTTGTGAAAGTATTTGATATTTATTTACGTGTCAGGTACATTTCAGAGCATTGACGTTCCGCAGGGAAATAAGGTTTCCGGTGGTGTCGTAAAAGACTTTACCTGCGCAACGCCTGCATTCGAAGGAATGAAATCCGCGAAAGCCTCCATCGGGGCGGTGCAGGAGACGGTACAACGCGACTGCCGGTTTTTTTTACAGCGTCAGTGCCATTGAACGATTGCCGTGGGGGCGGGGGAGGTTGTCCTATGAGAGGTCTGTATCAGGCGGTTAAAGTGAGCGATCATGTATACTGGGTCGGTGCAATCGATTGGAACATACGGGATTTCCATGGGTATGCCACGCGGCGGGGGAGTACCTATAACGCCTACCTTGTTCTCGCCGACACGGTGACCCTGATCGATACGGTCAAGGCGCCTTTCAAGGATGAAATGCTTTCACGCATATCATCGCTCATTGATCCTCACGATATAGAACAGATTGTTTCAAACCATTCCGAGATGGATCATTCCGGGTCACTCCCGGCTGTGATCGATGCAGTCAAACCGGAGAGAGTCTATGCGTCGGTCATGGGAGCGAAGACGCTCGGCGAATTGTTTCATCCCGGCCCTGAGATCATACCCGTCAAAGACGGTGATTCGATTGACCTGGGCAACATGACTCTTTCCTTCCTGGAAACCCGCATGCTTCATTGGCCCGACAGCATGTTTTCCTATCTCGTCGAGGATGGTCTTCTCTTTTCGCAGGATGCCTTCGGGATGCATCTGGCGTCATCGGAGCGATTCGATGATCAGCTCGACCCCGCCATTCTCGAATATGAAGGGGCGACCTACTTTGCAAATATTCTTCTTCCCTATTCTCAGCTAATAGTGAAATTACTTGAAAGGGTGAAGGGATTAGGATATCAATTCAACATTGTTGCACCCGATCATGGCCCGGTATGGCGGAAGGATGTGAAGGGGGTCCTTGAGCGGTATCATCGATGGGCACTGCAGAAACCGACGGCGAAGGCGCTCGTCGTGTATGCTACCATGTGGCACAGCACGGAAATGATGGCTGCGGCCATAGCTGAAGGACTCATATCGGAGGGAATATCGGTCAAGGTGATGTCGATGGACGTAACCCACCGGAGTGATGTGGCATACGAAGTCCTTGATGCGGGAGCACTCGTTGTCGGGTCCCCGACACTGAACAACAACATGTTTCCCAGTGTGGCCGATGTGCTGAATTATCTGAAAGGTCTGCGGCCGTCCAATCTGGTCGGGGCTGCATTCGGATCATACGGATGGAGTGGCGAGGCCGTCGCTCAGATAGAAACCCTGTTGAAAGAGATGAAAGTCGATCTTGCCGGAGAGTCGGTAAAACTCAAAAATGTTCCCGACTACGAAATGTTGTCACGGTGCTTTATGCTTGGAGTCGATGTTGCACAGGCGTTAAAGACACGCCTTTGAAAGAATGAAGAATGTGTTGCGGTAAATATTTATTGTCTTGAAGACTGAACAGGGCAAAGGAGGTTGATGATGCAGCGATATGTGTGTGGTGTTTGCGGTTATGTCTATGATCCTGCCGAAGGTGATCCCGAAGGAGATATCCCCGCCGGGACCCCCTTTGAGGAACTGTCCGATGACTGGGTCTGTCCCGTCTGCGGTGCTTCAAAAGACGAGTTTTCACCGGAGTAGAGGAAGCAGTATATCAATCCACATGAAAGGCCGGCCGGAACTGCGGAAGGTATGCGGTAAAGTTTGCGTGACAAGGAGTGGCGGATAATGGACGAGAGGATACGGGAAGCACTGCATCAGGCCTATACGGGAGAGGCGAAGGCGTCTTTGCGCCTCAAGCTTTACGCTGAGAAGGCGGATAAGGAAGGATATCCCCAGATAGCCAGACTCTTCCGTGTGATTGCCTTTTCGGAGGAAATTCATGGAAAACGGGCCCTCGCCGTTCTTCGTGAAGTGAAGTCGACGGAGGAAAATATCATGTCGAGTTTCGAGTCCGAGAAGAGCGTGGCGGAAGTTGCCTACGCCGACATGATTAAGCTGGCGAATGAAGTCGGTGACAAGGCTTCGGCCCTTCACTTTACCCAGAGCCGTGATGTGGAGGAAATTCATGCGAAATTGTACAAAAATGCCCTTGACGATATGACGAACGAGAGGGTGAATGAATATCATGTATGTTCCGTCTGCGGCTATGTGGCCGATGGCGCCTTGCCGGACCGGTGTCCCGTCTGCGGCGTAAGCAAGGATAAGTTTATTCTTTTCAAATAATCATGCTGGATACGGGATATACAGCAATGCCGTCCGGGTGTATAGC
>CAYTUH010000441.1:0-2635 GCA_964441165.1 uncultured Syntrophaceae bacterium | reverse complement strand
CGAGCATTACCTGGGCGGCCTCTTCCTGGTCGATTGTCGCTTTTCCGCGCCCGCCCGCCTCGGTGTAATCCGCCAACGCGCGCTTCAGTTGGTAGGCAAGTCCGATGTAGTCGACCACGAGCCCGCCCGGTTTATCCTTGAAAACCCGATTGACCCGGGCAATCGCCTGCATCAACCCGTGTCCGCGCATCGGTTTGTCCACATACATGGTGTGCAGGGAGGGACAATCGAATCCCGTAAGCCACATATCGCGGACAATGACGATCCTCAGCGGATCTGCCGGGTCTTTAAACCGCTTCGCCAATGCCTCGCGCCGCGCCTTGTTGCGAATATGACGCTGCCATTCAGGCTTGTCCGATGCCGCCCCCGACATGACAATCTTGACGATTCCCTTGTCGTCGTCATCGCCGTGCCATTCGGGGCATAATTTTTCAATCGCATTGTACATATCCACGCAGATGCGGCGGCTCATACAAACGATAAGCACCTTGCCCTTCATTACATCCTGCCGTTGCTCGACATGGCGCACCAGATCCTCCGCCACAAGGGCAACCCGTTTCCCCGCTCCCACCATCGCCTCAAGGGCGGCCCATTTTGTGCGCAGGTACTGTTTCCCCGCTTCCTCCTCCCCTTCGGTGATCTCCTCAAACTCGGGATCGATCTTTGGCCGCTCCTGTTCATCCAGTTCTATCTTTGCCAGGCGTCCTTCGTAATAAATGGGCACCGTCGCCTTGTCTTCAATGGCCCGCAGCATGTCGTACGTATCGATGTAATTGCCGAAGACGGCGGGCGTGCTCCGGTCGTCACGTTCAATCGGCGTGGCGGTAAAGCCGATGAAGGATGCCCGGGGCAAGGCGTCGTGCATGTGGCGGGCATAACCGTCGATAAAATCGTACTGGCTGCGGTGTGCCTCATCGGCAATAACAACGATATTTTCCCGATTGGATAAGTTCGGATACCGATCACCCTTCTCGTCGGGCATAAACTTCTGAATTGTCGTGAACACCACCCCGCCGGCGGGAACATCCAGGAGAGAACGAAGATGCTCTCGTGAACCCGCCTGAACCGGCGTCTGCCGCATCAGATCCCGGCAGTGCGAGAACGTTCCGAAGAGCTGTTCATCCAGATCGTTGCGGTCAGTAATGACAACGATGGTGGGATTTTCCATCGCTGGGTGACGGATGACCTTTCCGGCGAGAAAGGCCATGGAAAGGCTTTTACCGCTCCCCTGTGTGTGCCATATGACACCGATCCGGCGACCGCCGAAGTGCTTTTGATCCCCGTATGGCGGTATTATCTTTTCTCCAACCAAGGGATTTAATGCATCGAGGGCGGGGAACTCCGCATACAACTGCCCCGGCTCGGCGGCAATACCGCAGGCCGACAGGGTACATTCCACGGCCTTATTGACGGCGTGATACTGGTGGTAGGCAGCGATTTTCTTTAAAACGGTGCTCCCGTCGTCCTCAAAAACAATGAAATTGAGTATCAGGTCAAGGAACCGCCGCTTGTCGAAGATCCCCTTGAGCAGCACTTCGAGTTCCACCGAGCCCTTCGGAGCAACCTCTGTTCCGTCAACGGTACGCCACGGCATGAAACGGTCCCAGCCGCTGGTGATGGAACCGCACCGCGCCTCAAGGCCGTCGGAAATGACCAGAAGTTCGTTGTACGTAAAGAGTGAGGGTATGTCCTGTTTGTACGTCTGAAACTGGTTGAAGGCCTGCCGGATCGTCGCCTTTTCATCGGCGGGATTCTTCAGTTCCACCACCGAAAGGGGAAGACCGTTCACAAAGACCACCAGATCGGGCCTGCGGTTTATGCGGTTTTCGATTACGGTAAACTGATTGACCACGAGCCAGTCGTTATTCTCCAGATCCCCCAGGTCGAGAAGCCAGACTATGTCATGGACGATTTCCTCGTAATCGCCCATGACACCCTCACTCCCAACCCCTCTCCCAGAGGTAGAGGGGAGCGCGCTTGCGATTGCATTAAGCACAACCTCCGTTTCATTGAAAACCTGTTCATTTTTGAAGCGAAGGACCGTATTGCCAAGTGATCGCAAGTAGGCATCTCGAGTGGTGTCCATTTTGCTTCTGGCACTACTGATATGAACCGGCCCGTCAAGTTCGATAACAAGCTTCTCTTCAGCACAGTAAAAATCGACTATGTAGTCACCGATTTGATGCTGACGCCGGAATTTCAGACCCATAAATTCTCGATTACGAAGCAACTCCCATATTACATCTTCAGCAGGTGTCTGAATCCGACGCAATTCCCTTGCCCTTTGTAACAAAGCACTAAATACAAAACCGCCACGGTATTGTTTCCCTCTCCCGCTGGGAGAGGGACAGGGTGAGGGTTCCCGTCTATACGAGACGGGAATACCGTCGGTCAGCATCCGGTGAAATCGCCGGTTGTTTTCGATCAGGCTGGGTGTTTCGGTCAGGATAATTTTTCGGACTGCGTCGTCGATCGCACTTGCTGGAATATCAGGATTAATATCATGGAGCGCCGTCCTCAGGCGTCCTTCCAGAACGACATCGGAGTATTGGGCCTTTGGGCTTCGCTCGGGTCGAGCGCCGTCGAAGGCGAGATCGGGGCCGAATGCGGTTTGCCAGCCCAAGGATTCGACCCA
>CAYTUH010000440.1:288-2649 GCA_964441165.1 uncultured Syntrophaceae bacterium | reverse complement strand
AGGGTGAGAAAATTGTCGTGTACGGAGATTATGATGCCGATGGAATAACGGCCACCGTGGCGCTTGTGAAATTTCTGCAATCGATTAACGGGGAGGTCTCCTTCTATATTCCGAACCGGATCAACGAGGGATACGGTCTCAACAACGATGCCATCGACAGACTTGGAAAAAGGATGACAAAGCTCATCATAACTGTCGATTGCGGCAGTTCCGATCGCGGCGAAGTGGCCCATGCACACTCATTGGGAATCGACGTCATCGTACTTGACCATCATGAAGTTCCCGACATCCTGCCCGATGCAGAGGCGGTAATCAACCCTCACAGACATGATTGCGCGTTTCCCTTTAAACATCTGGCCGGCGTGGGCGTCGTCTTTAATTTCCTGATCGCTCTCAGGGGGAAACTGCGTAATCTTGGATTCTGGAACGGCAGGGACTACCCGAATCTCAGGGAATATCTCGATCTCGTGGCGCTTGGAACAATCGGCGACCTTGTTCCTCTCGTCGATGAAAACAGAATATTCGCCAGGTTCGGCCTTGATCTCATCAACGAAAGCAGGCGCACGGGAATAAATGCGCTCAGGGCGGTGAGCGGATACGAAAACCGTGATGTCGATTCCGAGGCGTCATCCTTCAGCCTGATTCCCAGGATCAACGCGGCGGGAAGAATCGGGTCATCCGACAATTCCGTCCAGCTTCTCCTGACACATGATGAGGGGGACGCATTCAGATCTGCGGAATTACTCGATTTGCAGAATCGCGAGCGTCAGGATATGGAACGTCTCATTCTTGAAGAAATTCTCGAAGAGATCGAGGCACGGGTCAATCTTGAAGAAACATATTTTCTTGTTTTCGCGTCACCCCGATGGCATCCGGGCGTGATCGGCATCGTCGCATCAAAACTCGTGAACAGATATTACCGTCCCACCGTTCTTATCAGTCTTCAGAACGGTATCGGCAAAGGTTCGGGACGAAGCATCGCCGAATTCAACCTCTATGAGGGATTGAAAAATACCTGCGAATCGCTCCTCTTGTCATACGGTGGTCACCGCTTTGCCGCCGGCATAACCATACGAGAGGAAGATATTGCGTCATTTGCGGCGATCCTAAATGAAGAAACGAAAAAAAGCCTCGGTGGCGACAGGGCCGTTCAGAAAACCATGATCGACGCCCGATGCTCCCTGGACGACATTGACCATGACCTCCTATCCCAGATTGCCATGCTTGCACCCTTCGGTAACGGCAATCCGGAACCGTTATTCCTGATGTCCGACGCCAAAATCCTTTCCGCAACGGTTGTGGGAAACAATCACCTGAAGATGTGGCTGGGTCGGGAGGGAAGATCCTTCGACGCAATCTGGTTCAACAATGGGCATCTCTTTCAAAGGCTAACAGGATCGACGGCGGACGTGGTTTTTTCTCCCCAGATAAATGACTGGAACGGGGGGAGATCCATCCAGCTTAAAGTCAAGGACATTTCACCTGCCTGATTCCTCGCCGGTCGTCCCTCTGCCGGCGCCGTACCGATATCGCCCTTATTTTCAGTCCCAGCTCCGCTTGTCAATCATGAGCGGTGCTTCTTCGTTGAAGGTTCCCGGCGATGCCGGGCGCAACTCATCGATGGTTACCGTGCAGATGCCCCTGAAACACCGGCTGAATTCGTTAAGCCACGCGTCCCCTGCCTCGAGTGCCTCTATGAAAACCGTCAACCTGTCCCGGTATGACTCCCGCGTAATGACCACCTGAAAATTCAGGCCGGGATAGCGTTCCTTGACTCTCATGAGTTGACTGGGAGCAATAAACAAACCTCTCACCTTGACGGCATCACCAACCCTGCCGGCAATACCATCCATTCGTACCGCCGTCCTGCCGCATGGGCAGGGGCCTTCCACAAACCGTGAGAGGTCTCCCGTTCCGAAACGAAAGAGGAAGAAGATATCATTCAGCCTCGTCACCACCACTTCTCCCATCGTGCCCGGTGCAACCTGGAGGCCCGTTACGGGGTCGACGATTTCGACAATCAGGTCTTCCATTGTATGCCAGCCCTTCTTTTCACTGCATTCGTAAGCGATATCGCCCACTTCAGTAGCGCCATACATTTGATAGGTATCAATTCCATACTCATGCTCAAAACGATGACGCAGCGTGGGTTGAAGCGGTTCGGCGACAAAACTCGCCCGGGAGAGATGAAAATCTTTCTTGAACAGATATCCCTCTTCTTCAGCTTTTGCGATTATCGCCATGAGAAAACTGGGTGTCCCCGTGTAACCCGTCACTCCCAGATCGCGGATAAGTTGTACCTGATCTTCAGTGCTCGAGGTTCCCGACGGCACGACCGTGGCACCCACGGCTCTCAATCCT
>CAYTUH010000440.1:0-278 GCA_964441165.1 uncultured Syntrophaceae bacterium | reverse complement strand
GGTCAGCCCCGCCGCCACCATATGATAGGAAAAGGTATTGAGCACGATATCGCCGGCACGAAATCCCGCGGCAAAGTAGCCGCGCGACCAGAGGCTCTTCTCTGTCAGGTGCGGTTCGTAGACGGGGCCGGGAGAAATGAAGATTCGGTCAGTTTTCATATTTCTGTCACACCAGCCTCCATAGGGAGGTTCCGCCGACTCCCATTCGACAACCTGTTCACGGCTGCGCGCATCAGCGAGGTCATCCGCCCGGGCGTCATCCGGCTCGCCTGGGGCTG
>CAYTUH010000439.1:0-2658 GCA_964441165.1 uncultured Syntrophaceae bacterium | reverse complement strand
GATCCGGAGGGCATCGGCGAAACTCAGCGCGCCTGCTGCGCAGAGTGCGCTGTATTCCCCGAGACTGTGGCCCGCCATGGCGGCCGGCCGCAGGTCGATTTCATCTTCAAGGACTTTCAGGGCCGCGATGCTGACGGTCAGGATGGCAACCTGGGTGTTGGTGGTGGTGTCCAGTGCTTCACGGGGCCCTTCAAAGCAAAGCGCCGCCACATCCCGGCCGAGGATATCCCCCGCCTCGGTAAAAATCCGGCGTGCCGCTTCGCTGGTATTGTAAAGATCTTGCCCCATACCGATATACTGAGAACCCTGGCCGGGAAAGACCATGCCCAATGAATTCATACACTCGCACCCTTGTCTGTATGGAGAATGACGTCGGTGGAATTATTCAACGGGAATGACGTCCCGCCCTTTATAGGTGCCGCAGTTCATACATGCACGATGGGGCGCTTTCGGCTCATTGCACTGGGGACATATTGATGTGGCCGGTGCCTTGAGTGCATCGTGCGACCTTCTCTTGTTCCGCCGTGAACGTGAATGTCTACTGACTGGATTTGCCATTGTATTACTACCTTTCTTTTTTAACTTTGAATCCTTTTAAAGCTGCAAAGGGACCGTCGATACGTTCCCCTTCATGGTTGCATTCCCTTTGATTGCGATTGGTTCCACAGAGCGGGCACAGCCCCTTGCAGGATTCGCTGCAAAGCGGCTTGACGGGTATCTGGAGCAGGATCTGTTCCGCGATAACCTGGTCGAGATGAACCGTATCACCCCGGTAGAAACCAAAATCGAAATCTTCCTCCGTTAATTCCCGCTCTTCTTCCTTGTCAATCTCTTCCGCAGGGACGAGGGTTTCGGTGAACTCCGTCTTCAGGGGGTATGCGAAGCGGTCGAGACAGCGACAGCATTCCAACTGGAGCTCCGTGTGAATCCGGCCCTTGATGGTTACGTTATTCAGCGTCTTCATTACCCGACAGACCAGCGTTATGTCGTCGGCGGTGAAGTCCGTCCTGCCTCCTTCAGGCAGAAGCGATTGTAACCACTCCCCCTTTTTTGTAAAGCGAAACTCCACTCCCTCTTCGGGAATATTTCCTATATTAATCTGCACGATACATTCCGTCCTCAGCAGATTCAGGTAAAGGAAGTGAGATAATTACAAAATCCGCTTCATGTCAAGAAAATTCTGTTTACCTGAAATGCCGGTAATGTTGTGTTCGGAGCAAGCAATTACCATACCAAAGCAGATTATGAAAGGATTATTAAGCACATTGCCATGGATGACAAGGTATGTAACGGGTAAAGGGCACGGCAAAAGTGTTGCAAAAAAGCCACAGGTGGGTGATTCATGACCGCGAATGCAGCGTGAAGGGCGATGCATTCAGGAGTCGTGATCGTGCGGGAGGTGCCCCGAGTGATGCGCGTGCATGTGATAGTGGGGGACGACTGTGTCATCAAGGATGATCTTTCCCGCCGACATGGCATGGATTCTGTCGGTGACGCCGGAGAGAAAGTCGAGGTTATGGGAGATCACCACCGACGTGATGCGCAGCTCCTGGAGGGCTGAAACGATCTTTTCCTCCGTCTCCCTGTCGAGGCCGTTCACGGGTTCGTCCAGGAGAAGTACCTCCGGCTCCATGGCGAAGACCGTCGCCAGCGACACGAGTCTTTTTTCTCCTCCCGAGAGCTTATAGGTGATCCTGTCCTCGAACCCCGAGAGGTTGAGCCTGGAGAGTACGTCCATGGCGATGGCGCGGGCCTCGTCGGGTCTTTTCCCCATGTTGAGGGGGCCGAAGGCCACGTCTTCCAGGACGGTGGGGCTGAACAGCTGATCATCGGCATCCTGGAACAGCAGGCCGATCTTTGTGCGTACCGACCGGAACTCTTTCTCCGTCAACATCGGTTTGCCGAAGAGTTCGATACGGCCCGATGACGGCTTCAGGAGACCCATGATCACGTGAAAAAGGGTAGTTTTCCCGCTTCCCGTGGGGCCCATAAGACCGATGCGGTCACCCTGCCGCAGTTCGAAGTTCAGGTGATCGAGCACCGGCCGGTCATCGGCGTAGGAGAAGGTGATGTCTTCGAGTTTTACGATTATCCTTGCATCATCCATTGAAGTGCACCGATTCCCAGTATCGCCCCCATCATGAGGACGAGATAGACGACGTCCCGTCTCCCAAGTGAATAACGGGTGAGTGTGTAGTAGGTGCCATGAAACCCCCGGCATCGCATGGCACGGTAAATCCCTTCGGCCCGGTCGTAACTTCTTACAAGGAGCATGCCCACGAGATAGGCATAGCTCCGGTAGGTGTGTATGGTGGTTCCCGGTGTGAATCCCCGTATCTTCATGGCATTTCTCAGCCGCTCGTACTCTCGGACTATGACCTGAATATAGCGACAGGTAAAGAGAAAAAGATGCACTATCTTGGCGGGAACGAACAGCCTGGCCAGGGCGTGGCCGAGGTCATAGAGGGACATGGTGGCCGGAAGTGCCATCATGGCGAGAAGAATTGCATTGCACTTGATGGTGATACGGAGCGCATACCCCGTTCCTTCGCGGCTGATGACGAAGTCACCCAGGGTGAAAAGCGGTGTGTCGCCATAGGCAAGGGGTAGAAAAAACCAGATAAGCAGAATCAACCCGTTTGCAACGGCAAGGCGGCC
>CAYTUH010000438.1:0-2680 GCA_964441165.1 uncultured Syntrophaceae bacterium | reverse complement strand
TCGCTCCGGATTTTCTCCGATGCCGTCAGATAATCATCGATGGCCCCGAGAAGTGCTGTCCGCGCATCGGCAAGCTGCTGTGTACCGTTGCCTGTCGGGGTGGCGGCCGTGGGAAGCAGCATCAGAAGATCCTGGTATCGAGTGAAGAGAGCTTTGGGGCCGGACGCCTCGTCCAGATTCAACATCGAGGCGAATTCACGGCTGTCGACATTCAGATCATAGGCGGAAATAATCAGGGCAAATGTCTTCATGAACTTGAGAACCGCCCTGTAGAGGTAGAGATCTCCGGAATCGATCTCTATGTCCGTATCGGTGCCGGCAACTTCAGCTCCCACAATATATTGAATATCATCGGTCCATTGCCCTATGGCCGTGTCGAGATTGCCGATGCAAGCATCGAGGGCATTCAGAAAAGAACCGCCGAGAAATGACCGCAGCTCCTCCAGTGAAGGTGCCGTGACGGGAAGGATGAAATCGCCGTCGTCGTTGACGGGGGCGTCCACTTCAAGATCATCGAGAGCCGTCCCGAACCAGGTAAGGCCGAATTGTGATGCCAGGGGGGTAAATCGTCCCGCCTGGTCGGAAAGCACCATATCGAGAACACGGGTGAAGGCAAGATAGGCATTAATAACGGGATCGTTCGGATGCTCGGCAAAGCCGTTCTGAAAGGTCTGGTAGGCCTGCAGGTACCCATCGAAGGTCTGCTGGCTCAACTGACCTTCGCCGGCGGCAATGTATTCATCCGGCGTAAGCGCCTCCGCTGTCTGAAAACTGAACACTAAAAGAATCGCAACAAGAATTCCGTAAATCAAAATGCGATGAGTTGCAAGAAACGTTCCCCTCTTCATTCTATCCTCCTTCTGCTCAGGCGACCGTGACCCTTCACGGTCGAATTATCACAAGAAATAATACTTTCATTTTTCATTTAAAAAGAACGGCCGCATCCGAATATCCGGCGAACCGTAAATGGAACAATGAGAATACATGTCTTCTGCAGTTTCAAGGGAATTTGAACACAGTCCCTTTGCATGCACGGTTCCGCCTGTCACCAAAAACTGCGACAAGGAAGAAGCACTCAGCGGTACAATGCAATGAACTGCAAGTTCGGACTTCTTTTCGAGATAAGGTGATATTTCTATATCATTAATTTTAAAAAAAATAACGATATTTTTATTTACTCGGTTCGCAACAAAAACGGGACGTTGCGACACAGTGCCTTTGTCCTCCGCTCTGTCACTTAGGTACTCTGTTCCTTTAAATATCAGGGCACGATAATAAGGGGGTTTACTTTTACGGAATGCGCGATGTCCTTGAGCTGATCGCTCATAAGCTGGGCGTCGATAATTTTAATGCGTGCCCTTTGTTCTTCCTTCAGGTCTTTTGCCGTCTCAAAAGTCAGTGTGAGAATCGGGAAGTTTCTGCCTCCTATCCCCCGCGCCCCCGCCATGACGATAATGAGCTTCCCGGGGTTCCTGTCGTTGATAACATGCATGAGGGAGTTCGTTTCCTTCGTTTTTTCGCCCTTTCTGAAGGTGAGGAGTTTTTTGTCGTATTCAATGACGATCTTGATCCCGGCGAGATTGTCGATTGCATCGATCATGAGAGGCACGGCGACGGAGGTACCCGCCTTTGCCGTCAGCGGCGGAATGGAAAGTTCCGCAGCAACGGCGGCGCAGGGCAGCCACAACGCCAGCAGTACCAACAGGAAGATTGTAAAAAACCTCGTTCGTTTCACTCTGTTCAACCCATGATATCTATTTTCCGTTTCAGAAACGGGCACATCATATCCCCAAAGACGGTGCCGGTCAAGGAGGCAGCTCGAAGCTTTCAGCGGTCCGTCATTCGCATTCAGCCATTAAAGCATTAAGAATTCAGTAACCAGGAGAAAGAATACGCACCGCTATTATTATTCCGGCAACTAAACATTAACTGTCATACCGGACTTGATCCGGCATCCAGTTTCACCATGGATTCCCGCATGCGCGGGAATGACAGGGGTGACGTTAATACCACTCAACGCTGTTCCGTTACCTTTAAATCTGGACTTCCCTTTCTGTCATTCCGGAATCCGCGCCAGCGGATATCCGGAATCCAGGAAAACTATATCCCCCATAACGACTTCTGTTATTGATCATACTCAAGCTCACGGCGACTATTGTGTCAACTCGTAATACAAATCCATCCATGCGGGATTTTCCCTTTCAATCAGGCCTGTCTTCCACGCACGTCTCCATTTCTTCAACTGCTTTTCTCTCGTAATGGCCGCCGTCACATCCTCATAAACTTCATAGTACACAAGCATGTGGACATTGTATTTCGCCGTGAAACCCTCCACCAAATTATTTTTATGCTCGTACACTCTTTTTAAAATATCTGATGTAACCCCGATATATAAGGTTCCGTTCTTTTTGCTCGCCAGTATGTATACGAAATATTGTTTCATTGTTAACATACCATTCTGGATTCCCGCGTGCGCGGGAATGACAGGGGGTGTTCGTACCACTAAACGCTGTTCCGTTGCCTTGAAATCCCGATCTCCCTTTCTGTCATTCCGGAATCCGCGCCAGCGGATATCCGGAATCCAGGGTTTTTCATCGCGGTAAACCCACCAAATGGATTCCCGCGTTCGCGGGAATGACAGGGTTAGCGTTCATACCTCTCAACGCTGTTCCGTTACATT
>CAYTUH010000437.1:2330-2686 GCA_964441165.1 uncultured Syntrophaceae bacterium | reverse complement strand
GCTGCAATGGCGCCCGCTCTGAGTGAAACGGTAATGAGGGCTTCCGTCTTGCGGACAGGTATGTGGTGCAGCGTGTTCATATCGACGGGTTTGCCTTCCGACTTGAGATCCAGCACCTGTCCGCCGATCATGCCGCAATATCCCACGGCACGGGCGATCTCATGTATGATCTTCAATACCCTGTCAGGGGGAAGGGCCGACGTGACGGCACGTCCCGACAGGAGATGAAAGGCCTCCGTCAAAAGGGCATCACCGGCCAGGATGGCCATATCCTCCCCGAATACCCGGTGACTGGTCGGGTTGCCCCTCCGGTAATCGTCATCATCCATTGCGGGAAGGTCGTCGTGGATGACTGC
>CAYTUH010000437.1:0-2320 GCA_964441165.1 uncultured Syntrophaceae bacterium | reverse complement strand
GCGCGTAGGTGTGTATCATCTCGAGAGCACAGGCCACGGGTAGCACCGGCCCGATACCACATCCCGCCACTTCCACAGCCGCCAGACAGAGGATCGGCCGGATTCTCTTTCCGCCGGCAAAGATGCTGTAACGGACGGCCTCAAAAATCACGGGTGTCACGGGATCATCCTTCGGAAGATACCCGTCGAGGGCGTCGTCAATAATTTTCTTTCGTTCCTTGAGATACTCGCCAGGCATTACCATTCGCTTACTCATTCGTTCGATCGTCTCCGGAAAAGGGTTCTTCCTTCAGCCCTTCTTCGTCGGCCAGGAGGATGTGGACCTTGCGCTCCGCCTCGTCGAGTTTTTTCGAACAGAATCGCGCAAGCCCGATCCCTTCTTCAAAGGCTTTCAGTGATTCGTCAAGGGTCATCTCCCCTTCTTCCATCTTTCTGACAATGTCTTCCAGTTGTTCCAGTGCTTTCTCAAATTTTTTTTCAGCCATCGGCGTCACTCCTCGGAAATGGCAATTACTTCGGCGTCAAAGGTGCCCGTAGATACCGACACGGAAAGGGCATCCCCCAGGGCAAGCGATGCTGCATCCTTTACAATCCTGCCGTCAGGAATTGTCTTCACGATGCCGTATCCTCTCCGCAACACGGCAAGGGGGCTGAGGCTGTCCAGCATGGCAGAATCTTTCCGGAGGCGCGTCCGCAGCCGCTCCATACCGTTCCGGGCGTTCATTACAATGTCCTTTCGGAGGGCATCGACCAGTGCCGCATCCCGGCGGATGCGCACTGACGGGGTGGTTCGTGCCAGAAGCCCCCGTGCATTCATCAGTCGCTCCCGGCGCCGCCCGAAAGATCGCCGGAGGACGTCCGACAACCGGATTGCCTTTTCATCCACTTCAATGCGAAAATCTTCAATCCCTCTCCGGGGGTCCTTTAGGCGCTCACGAAGAACGTCTATTTTTTCACGGATACGGGTGGTCATGATCCGGCGACTGCTGAGCAGACGAGCGGCAAGCCGCTGCGCCCTCTCTTCGAGATCGGCCCGGTTCGGCACCACCAGTTCGGCCGCGGCGGAGGGCGTCGGCGCCCTGAGATCGGCCACAAAATCGGCGATCGTAAAATCGATCTCATGGCCCACGGCTGAAATGACGGGAATATTCGATGCGGCGATTGCACGAGCCACACGTTCATCGTTAAAGGGGAAAAGATCCTCCAGTGATCCACCGCCGCGCGTCACGATAATTACATCGATGCGGGGCATCCCGTTGAGGCGCTCAATGGCATCACATATCTCGGGAGGAGCTTCCAACCCCTGGACCCTGACGGGCGCAATCAGAATATCAACGGAGGGAAACCGTCGCCCGGTGATATTCAATATATCCCGTACTGCCGCCCCTGAGGGCGACGTGACGATTCCGATCCGGCGGGGGAGAAAGGGGATGACCCGTTTCCGGGCCTGATCAAAAAGCCCCTCTTCGCCGAGACGTTTTTTGAGCTGTTCAAAGGCGATCTGAAGGGCGCCCACTCCCCGGGGTTCGGCGGCATCGACAATAATCTGATATTCACCACGGGGCTGATACACGGAAAGTCTGCCCCTGCAGACGACACTCATTCCCTCTTCAAGATCAAAACCGATTCGCTGGGCACTCTGCCGGAAGATAACGGCCCGTATCTGGCTGTCCGCATCTTTCAGCGTGAAGTAGAGATGACCCGACCCGGGGCGGCGTAGATTGGAGATCTCGCCGGTCACCCACAGGGTGTCGAAACTGGTCTCCAGAAGAACCTTTATGTGTGCCGTCAATTCGCTAACGGTAAGAATTTTTTCCATATCTCCGTACGTAACCACCTGTTGCGGTAACCTTGGACACTAACAAAGACAATTCACTGTTGCAACCCTTTTATTTCTATCATTTTCATGGTGAATTCGGACTTTTGCCCGAACGGAACGACGCCTCTCACAGGCAAACCCTTTCCCCCGGCACTGGATATTTTTATTGACAAGTATTTTGTCATGGGATTACCTAACAGTGCGATCACAAGAAAAGAGGACCCATTATGAAAAGAACATTTGTCTATACCCCAAAAGCACCCGAACCGGTAGGCCCATACTCGCAGGCGATCAAGGCAAAGGGCTGGCTTTACATCTCCGGGCAGATTCCCGTCAACGCGGCAACGGGCGAACTTGTCAAGGGCCCCTTTGAACAGCAGGTCCGAACGGTCCTCGACAATATCGGGGCGATTCTCACTGCAGGCGGCGCCGGCTTCGATACGGTGGCTTCGACAGCGGCTGTCTATCCTATTTATGATGATGCCGTTAGTGAAGATCATC
>CAYTUH010000436.1:0-2686 GCA_964441165.1 uncultured Syntrophaceae bacterium | reverse complement strand
GATGATCAGAACACCGTCGTTCATGCTGGCAAATGCTGCTTCGAGTGTGCACCGTTCTTCACGGGCGAGGCGGACTTTCTCCTGTAATTCCGAGACGAGGTAGTTGATGTTGTCCGCAAGGCGTCCCCGTTCGTCGTCGGCATTGATAAGGATGGCTGGAGGGAACTCCTCATCTCGCAATTTTCTCGTGTACTCTTCCATTTCCTGGACCGGGGAGACCAGTCTCGACGTAAAGATGAAGGCGATGATAAAGGAGATGCCGCCGATGAGAAAGAATGACTGAAGTATCAGCAAGATCATCTTGTTTATGGACGCCTTGATTTCGAAGAGCGGCCGGGCCAGGCGGACATAGCCGCTGATGATCGATTCGCTTTCGATGGGAAGCGCCACGTACAGGGTGTCGATTTCCATGGTTCGGCTGTACCGGATGACGCTGCCCTTGCCCTTGACCCGGGCTTCCTGTATCTCCGTCCGGTTGAGATGATTGTCCATCTCGGCGGCCGCTGCCTCGGAATCGGCAAGCACGCTGCCGTTTGCTGCTATCAGAGTCACCCGGGCATCGGCGATACGGGCAAGCTGACGGACTTTTTCATCCATGTCCGGAATGGGATAGGCGAAATTGATCAGGGCCGTATAGCTGGTCAGCTCTCGTTCGATTCGCGCCATCATCGAGGTCCTGAGCTGCTTGTGGGCCAGCAGCCCCACCATCGACATGGCCAGGGCGACGATGACCAGGTAGGTGATGAATACTTTGTAGAAAAGGTTCGTTCTCATGGGTGCTTCCTCTGTACGCGGGTACACATCAGCAGTTGTCGTCTCCTCCGTCACAGGGAGGTGAGGTTTCATGTCTCACGTTCTTTCCGGTAATCATGTAAATCACCATGTCGGCGATGCTTTCGGCGTGATCGGAGATCCGTTCGAGGCTCTTGGAGACATGCATGATCATCAGCGACCGATGGATGGTCTTGGGGTCCTCCATCATGAATGTCAGAAGCTCCCGGAAAATTTGTTCATTCAGGCTGTCGACCTTTTCATCGTCCCGCCGGACTTCATCTGCAAGTTTACAGTCCTCGTGGATGAAGGCGTCGAGACTCAGCCGGATCATCTCACGGGTGATCTCCGCCATGCGGGGAAGATCGATATAGGGCTTCAGCTGCGGTTCCTCGTTCAGCAGAATGACTTTCTTGGCGATGTTCGCCGCCATGTCGCCGATTCTCTCCAGGTGCCCGTTGATTTTAATCGCCGTGGTGATGAAGCGCAAGTCCCGTGCGGCGGGCTGCCGCAGGGCCAGAATCCTGGTACACCGTTCCTCTATTTCTTCGTCGAGCCTGTCTATCTTTCCGTCGCCCTCTATGACCGCGACGGCAAGGTCGGAATCCCTTTCCAGGAGCGATTTGGTCGCGTCGTGAATGGTCTTTTCAACGAGCGCCCCCAGGTAGAGTATCCGGTCCTTCAAATCCTTCAGTTCCCGCTCGTAGTGGGTGCTGGTGTGTATTCGTTCTTCCATGATTCCCCCTTTCACTATCCGAATCTTCCCGTAATGTAATCTTCGGTCTGCTTGATGTCCGGGGTCGTGAAGAGCTTTTCCGTGGGATTGAATTCGATCAGCTTTCCGATATAGAAGAACCCCGTGTAATCCGATATCCGTGCGGCCTGCTGCATGTTGTGCGTGACGATAATAATCGTATAATCCTTTTTCAGCTCTTCCACAAGCTCCTCTATTTTTGCCGTCGATATGGGGTCCAGGGCCGACGTCGGCTCGTCCATCAGGAGCACGTCGGGTTTCATGGCGAGGGCGCGGGCGATGCAGAGCCTCTGCTGCTGTCCCCCCGAGAGCATCATGGCGGACTGATTCAGGATGTCCTTGACCTCATCCCAGAGCGATGCCTGCATGAGGCTCCGTTCCACCAGTGCTTCAAGGTCGCTTTTTTTGTGTATTCCTGAAAGACTCGGGCCGTAGGTGATATTCTTGAAAATCGATTTCGGGAAGGGATTCGGCTTCTGAAAGACCATGCCGATTCTTCTCCGGATATCGACGGGGTCCACACCTGGATCGTAGATGTTTGTCCCTTCGAAGAGAACCTCTCCTTCGACGCGGGACCCGTCAATGAGGTCGTTCATCCTGTTGAGCAGCCGCAGGAGTGTGGATTTACCGCAGCCCGATGGACCGATCAGGGCGGTAACCCTGTTTTTCTCGAAATCCATCGATACATCCGTGAGTGCCCTGAAGGTTCCGTAATAGAAATTCACTTTTCGTGTCTGAATGACGATATTCTCCTGCACCGTTACCACCTTTTTTTCTTTCGAATATAACTTCGTATGATGATGGCGATCAGGTCGACCCCCAGGACGAGGGCGATGAGCACCACGATCGTTCCGTACTGGAGCGGTCTCGTTTCCTCGATATGGGTGCCTGCCGTGGCAAGCACATAGACGTGGTAGGGGAGGGCCATGACTTCGTCGAAGATCGACGTGGGAAGCTTGGCCGTGAAGAAGGCCGCCGCCGTGAACATGATGGGCGCCGTTTCGCCGGCGGCCCTGCCGATACCGAGAATGGAGCCCGTCAGGATGCCCGGCAGCGCGTTCGGGAGCACCGTACGCAGGGTGGTCTGCCATTTTGAGACGCAGAGGCCCAGGGAGGCTTCCCTGAATGTCTGGGGGACCGATTTCAAGGCTTCCTCCGAGG
>CAYTUH010000435.1:0-2696 GCA_964441165.1 uncultured Syntrophaceae bacterium | reverse complement strand
TAAAACACAGAAAAATTGTGTGGTTGACGGGCTGAACCGGATTAATAGAATCCGCTGCGTCAAACCGGAAGGGGCCTTTTATGTCTTTCCGAATATCGAGGATGTGTGCAAAACTCTCGGAATCATCGATGCCTACGAGGGGCTTCCCCCCGATGTTGCTCCTTTGACCAGTCCGTCAAGCCTGTTTCAGATGTTTCTTCTCTACCACCATGGGGTGGCGACAATGGATAGAAGATCCTTCGGCGTCATCGGCAGTGAAGGAGAGCACTATCTGCGGCTTTCCACGGCAACGAGCCTCGATTTACTCAAGGAAGGCGTCGCGCGCATCGAGGCGGCAACAAAAGATGCCGAAGGATTCAGAACGTTTTTTGCCCGGGGGAGGCATTTCTATCTGGGCGCGCGTGAATGAGGAGGCACGGGAAAAGGACGTGTCGCGTTGCGGGTTGCGGGGAGGTAGCATGCAGTGGCGGATGATGAAGCGATAGGGGAACCGGAACAGGAAGAATTTGGAGAGCTGGTCAGATATACCTCAGTGGGCTTTGTCGGCGGCCTCATTCTCGGCGGGATGCTGGATGCCGTTGGACTTCAGAGGAGCGGCATGGGACAGTGGGCCGTGAGGACGCTGGCCGGGGAAGGTGAAAGTATCCTTGAAGGAGTGTATGCCCTCCGGCAGCGGCTTCTCTCAAAGGCGGGGTCCATGGCCGAGGCCTACGGATGGGGAAAATTGCTGGGCATGGCCTTTCCCTGGGTCGTCGACGGCTTCAGCCGTTGTGCCGGAATCGACATGTACGGTGTCCAGGGATTCTATATCGCCTATTTCTATGCCATGAGCGACCAGATCGGCGCCAACGTGTCGGGCGCGCTTTTTCTGCGACGCCGGACCGGTTCATGGGGTTCCGCCTGCCGCCGGTATATGCGTCACCCAGTCATGCTTGCAAGCCTTGCCGTTATCATAGCCGTGCCGGCAGGACTTTTGACGGCGCGACTTCTGGGATTCAGTCCCACCACGCAGGTGCGGACGGCCCTTGAAACGATCGCCGCCAATCTGTGCTGGATTCCTCCCTTTGTGGGGTGGATTATGGAGCGGCGGGAAGGCCGCGAATAAAGGAAGGGCTGGGGCCGCCGTCAGCAGCATCCGCTTTTCAGGCGGTTCGTCGATGTGTCGGTGGGATCGATGGTGCAGCAGCAGGCGGAGCTCGATCGGCCGAGCATCGAATTTATCACCGCCGCGGCACAGCCTACACCGCTGCTTACCGTCAATGCGTCGGTGGGGCAGTTCAGGGCGCAGGCCCCGCACTCCATGCAGGCGTCGCGGTCTTCAATCCGAACGCGCCCGGTGCCGTTCATGCTCAGCACGGCATGGGGGCAGACATTCATGCACATTCCGCATCCGATGCATCTTTCTTCCGCCAATTTCAGTGTGGTTACATTTTCCAGATATCGAAGCATCATTCATCAACTCCTAAAAGGTGAACAGCGAGCCCAGCCAGAGGATCGCCCCGGCGGTGCCGGCGACGATCTCGAGCGGGAGGGCCCAGCGCATCTCTTTCTTGACTCCGGAAAGTGACGTGTAGGTCGACGCGCCGGTAAAGTTCATTGCCAGATAGGCAGACAGGGAGGGAATAATCAGAAACCATGCCGCCGTTTCCAGGCGATCCGACCAGCGGCCCGGATCGGGATTTCTCAGAAATGTGATAATCACAGCCGCCACGATGCCGGTCAGGAGGCCCTTCAGCGCAAAGGGGCGTCCCGGAATAAAGGGGAGCAGCAGAGGGGTTACCAGGGCTCCCGCAATGATTGCGCTCAAGAAGGCGATACAGGAAAATAAACCGCCGGTGAGTACGTCCTGCCAGTATGTCCCCGGTCCGCCGAATCCCGAGAGGAAGAGTATTACCGCCATGACCGCCAGGGTTGTCTTGAAGGTCTGCACCAGTTCAACGGGGATGAGTACCGCCCGTTCGGGCATCGTAAAGGTCTTTCTTCTCATTGCCGGTGTCGCATTCAGGCCGTTATCGAGATAGGCAGGGATATCTTCGGCCTTTACGGGACCGTAATAGACGGTAAAGCCGGTATGCTTTTTAACGGCATGTGCGGCGACTCCCGGGCCGGCGAGCTGAGGGAGGATGATCTTCCGGTGGGAAAGAATCTCTTCGATGCCGCTTGATTGTATGCGGTTCACCAGTTCGGCCGTGCCGAAGGTCCCCTTTCCGGCGGCACACCAGACATTGATGCCCTTCGTATCCAGGACGAGAATCCAGGCATTCCGCCCCTGAAGGGCGGCGCGCAGACTGTCGAAGCTCAGCTTGTAGTTCGCCGAGGCGAAGAGAGGAGCCTGGGCGTTGGGATTTCCCATGGCATAGAGACCGGGGTCTATTTGATAATGCATGCGGTTCATTCCCACGCGAGCCTTGACGGTTCCCCAGTGATCGCTCCATGTAAGAGAATCGGATATCCGGGGCACCTGACCGCTGGCCGTTGTGACCGAACCGGTGACGAAGGGCTGATCCATCCGTGGCGGGTTCACCTGAACCGCACAGGCGGGTCCTCACGTCGGCGGTCCTGAAAGAATGTCCGGCGAAAGGTCTGCAGGACGGGCCGGCTTGATTTCATCAAGAGCTGCGACACGTGGTTTTCTCATCATTTTTATCCTTTGAAATCGGTATTGCAATCGCAGGGGCAGGCTGACGATGCGGTGC
>CAYTUH010000434.1:0-2704 GCA_964441165.1 uncultured Syntrophaceae bacterium | reverse complement strand
AATTGAGCGATTGTACGATTGTGACGTCGGACAACCCGCGCACCGAGGATCCTCGCGCCATTATCGGTGAAATCGAAGAGGGAATCAGGCGTACCGGTACTCCCGGATACCCCCCGGATGAATGGGGAGAATCAGGCGCTGATCGCGGCTATACCATCATTCCCGACCGAAAGTCCGCAATCGAAAAGGCCATCACCATAGCGAAGCGGGAGGATATCGTGCTGATCGCGGGGAAAGGACATGAGGATTATCAGATTATCGGTACCAGGCGCATCTTCTTCGACGACAGGATTATCGCGAAAGAGATTCTTGACCGAAAGAGGGGGCGTGCATGATGATGCATCAGGGCCCCGTGGCCAGTGGGAGGGACGTCATCGAGGCGACAGGGGGATTCCTGTTCAGCGGGTCCCCCTCGGTCGACTTTGCAGGCATATCGACGGATTCAAGAATGATACGGCCGGGTGATCTCTTTATCCCCCTTGCCGGAGAGAAATATGACGGCCACGACTTTCTGTCCGATGCGGTGAAAGGAGGCGCGTCAGGAATCCTCTTTCAGAAGGACCACGATATGACGGCGCATCGATTTCCCCGTGATGTCACAGTCATTCTCGTAAAGGATACCCTCACGGCACTGGGTGACATCGCCCGTTGGTGGAGGAAAGGGTTTACCGTTCCGGTCGTTGCCATTACGGGAAGTGCGGGGAAGACGACGGCAAAGGAAATGGTCGCCACGATCGCCGAACGATCGCTGAACATCATGAAAAGTCCCGGCAATTTCAACAATCTCGTGGGACTTCCCCTGAGCCTTTTTCAGTTGACGTCATCGCACGAGGCGGCCGTTTTGGAGTTGGGGACAAACAGGAAGGGTGAGATCAGACGGCTTACCGAAATTGCCCTCCCCGACATTGGTGTCATTACCACTATCGGAGCGGCCCATCTTGAGGGATTTGGGACGATAGAGGAAATCAGAAAAGAGAAGACGGACCTTTTCCGCCATATGAAGCGCGACGGCATCGCCATTTTCAACGCCGACGACAGGGCGCTTCAAAAGGTCGCCGAGCAGAGGGGCTGCACGATCATACGCTACGGTGTGGAGGTGAGTGCGGAGGTCCGTGCGGAGGGAGTCGAATCGAGGGGACGGGAGGGAATCGGATGTACCCTCGATATCGAAGGTGTGCGGCAGGAGGTGGTCCTTCCCGTTATCGGCCGTCACCAGCTTTTCAGTGCCCTCGCCGCAGCGTCGGTTGCATGGGTCCTCGGCATCGACCGCAGTGAGATATGCGAAGGCCTGAAGTCGTTTCGACCGGTTACCGGACGCATGGACGCGCCGCCGCTGCAGCACGGCGCCTACCTTATCGATGACACCTATAACGCGAATCCCCTCTCCGTCCGTGAAGCCCTCGCGGCAATGCGTGACATGAAAGGTCCCGGCCGGACGGTGGTGATATTCGGTGACATGCTCGAACTTGGCGAGCGGTCGGAAGATTTGCATGAAGAGGCGGGCGAATTCATGGCGGAGACAGGTGTCGACCGTCTTTTCGTTCGGGGGGGGTTCTCGGAATCGGTCATCCGTGGAGCACAGCGAAGGGGAATGGGGGCGAACTGCATTCCCTGCCCGGAAGACCCGCGGAACCTTGCGGAAGAACTGCACTCCTTTCTTCGGGAGGGCGACGGGGTCCTGGTAAAGGGGTCCCGGGGAATGCGCATGGACCGCTATGTGCAGGCAATTGTCGATCGTATGGGCAACGGAACCTGAGAATCCCAAACTATAAAAGACCGGTAAAAAAGGAGAAGGAAAAGACAATTGTAATACAATATATAGTGTATTAACCCGTTGCAATACACTATATAATGTGTTATAAATTCGAAAATTTATGTATCTACAGCTTCCCTCACAAGCATAAGCGGAAGGGTCTATCAGTGATTTATCATCTATTATATCCATTTAGCGAAACCGTGTCTTACTTTAATGTATTTCGCTACATTACCTTCAGGACAATATACGCGGCAATAACGGCGCTGATTATATGTTTTTTCGTCGGCCCCTGGCTGATCGGCAAACTGCGGTCGCTCCATATTGGACAACCTATCAGAAACGACGGTCCCGGAACGCATCTTTCGAAAGAGGGAACGCCCACCATGGGAGGCGTCCTGGTGATCTTTGCCGTTACGGTGTCTACGGTTCTCTGGGCGCGGTTGTCCGTCGATTATGTCTGGATCGTGCTCATGGTAACGATCGGCTTTGGTCTGGTCGGCTTTGTCGACGACTATCGGAAACTGGCGAACAGGAGCAGCAGAGGCATACCGGGTCCGGTCAAACTGATTGCCGAAGTAGTCATCGCCCTTGCGGTGAGTATCGTTCTCTATATGAAGCCCGGTTTCAACTCGAACCTGACGATCCCCTTCTTCAAAATGATCCTTCCTGACCTGGGGTGGGGATATATCATCTTTTCCACCTTTCTCATCGTCGGTGCCGCGAATGCCGTGAATCTCACCGATGGTCTGGACGGACTGGCAATTGGTCCCGCCACGATATGCTTTGCCACCTATCTCCTTTTTGCCTACCTGGCGGGGAATATCAAGACAGCCGGATATCTCCAGATTCCATACGTAGCGGGGGTTGGGGAGCTTGGTATCTTTTGCGGTGCCATGGTGTGGGCCGGTCTGGGCTTCCTCTGGTACAACACCTATCCGGCACAGATAT
>CAYTUH010000433.1:0-2707 GCA_964441165.1 uncultured Syntrophaceae bacterium | reverse complement strand
TCCTGTCGGCGGTCTGCATCGACATCGCCCCCATCTTCTGAAAGGGTTTTTCCTTCAGTGTCAATCCTGGTGTGACATCGTCGGCGCAGAGGGGGGCTTCACTCAGGTTGGCGAGGAGTTTGGAAACCCGTTGTTTGTCCTTCCGGGTGATCTGGACCGGGGCGCGTGTCTCTTCGATGTCCTCGAGGGTTTCAAGGGTGATCGGACGGCCTTCCACGCCGGGAAAGAGAAGCCGGGACCTTCTCCTGCCGCTTATGGATGAAACCGCAACGCGCGGCGTCGGGAAATCTGCCGCCGAGTCGAAGCCGGATAAGGAGCCTCTCTGAACATCCCCCTCCATTGCCGGAAACGATTCCGTCGCACCTCGGATATCAATCTCCACCCCTCCTGTCTCTCTGATCTGTTCATCCCATTGTAAAAAAGTGTATGAGCAGTGCATCTTCCCTTCAGCGGAGAAGACTCCGGGGGGGGGATTTTTTTGGTTGACAACTGGTCAAAAATGACATAAGGCACGATTATTCAAATCGTGCTACCAAAATGATTCCCCTCGGTCGGGGATGTGCGCTGCTGGGATGACGAAGTGGGCCGGAGGTTGCGTGGGATCGTGCACAGTAAAGTCGTGATCACCTCTTCAGCACAAACAATCGGGCGGAAATGTCAAATCCTCATGCGCAGCCGGGACAGGTTTTGCCCGACGGTTGGATATGTGTGCAGGCAACATCAGGATCGTGTTGATTATTCATAAAATCTGAAAAACGGAGGAGGAGAAAGTGAACGCAGAAGCCAGAACGTATCAGAAGGGAGAGATCCCGGGTATCATCGCGATCGATGCGGATGTATGCAAGGGCTGCGATTCCTGTAAGCGTTACTGCCCCACGGGGGCCATCTCGGGGATGTTCGGCGCCATTCACGCCATTGACGTGGAGAAGTGCATCAACTGCGGCCAGTGCCTGATCAACTGTCCCTTCGGTGCCGTTTTCGAGACCGTTGATACGGTCGACACAGTAATCGCGAAGCTGCGGGACAAGAACGTCACGGTCGTCGGGATCCCCGCCCCCGCGGTCCGCGTGGCCATCGGTGAGGAATTCGGGATGCCCGACGGGTCTCTGGTCACGAAGGAAATGTACGGGGCGCTGAAAAAGGCGGGATTCGAGAGCCTGGACAACAACTCCGCGGATGACCTGACCATCATGGAAGAGGGGACGGAATTTATAGTCAGGGCGCGGCACGCCCTCTTCGGCGAGGAGGGGCATGGTCATGTGGGTCCCCTTCCCCAGTTCACCTCCTGTTGCCCCGCCTGGGTCCGGTACCTGGAGACTAAGTACCCGTCACTGATCCCGCATGTGTCATCCGCGAAATCCCCTCAGCAGATGGCCGGGCCACTCGCCAAGACATACGGCGCCTTGAAGATCTGGAAAAAACCTCCGGAAAGGATATACACCGTGGGGATCATGCCCTGCACGGCCAAGAAGTTCGAGGCGTCCCGTCCCGAGTTCACCAGCGCCTATCATTTCCTCAAGAAGGAGGGGAAGGCCGGTTCCGATACCCCCTACCCGGATATTGACACGGTCCTGACGACCCGTGACCTCGCCCGTCTCTTCAGGAAGATGAAGATCGACTTTAAGAAGGCCGGCGATGTCGACGGCGGTCCCCTGGCCGAGTACACCGGCGCGGGGACGATCTTCGGCAATACGGGCGGCGTGATGGAGGCCGCGGTTCGAACGGCCTACAAGGTGTTGACCGGCAGCGAGCTGAAGCCCCTTGAGTTCAAGCCGGTGAGGGGAATGAAGGGGGTCAAGAGCGCCTCCGTCACCCTGATGGACACGAAGTACGGCAAGGAAGTGACCGTCAACCTGGCCGTCGTCAACGGAATGAAGGGCAACATAGAGCCGGTCCTGGAGAAGGTGATGGCGGGGACCTCCCCGTACCACTTCATCGAGGTCATGAACTGCCCCGGCGGGTGTGTCAACGGGGGCGGACAGCCGATCAAGTCCGAGGGATCTTCCTGGCTGCAGGCCGCCCTGCCGCTGTTCGGCTGGAAGTAAGGGAAAGGAGAGAGAAATGAAAGACAAAAGATATCAGTACGAAGAGAGTCCTTCCTATGTCTCGCGGAGGGAATTCATGACGATCAGCGGTATTGTAATCGCCATCCTTGCCCTCCCCGCCGTCTGGATCCGATCGGCGGTCGTCAAACGGAACGGCTACATCCGGGCGCGGATCGGCGGACGTTACAAGGATGACGCGGGCTCGAAGATCCGGGTCAGCCATGCCAACAGCGGAGTGGCACGACTCTACACGGACTTTGCCGGTCACCCCCTGAGTGAAGTATCGGAGGAACTGTTTCACACCGAACACTATATCGACAGAACCCGTATCTAAAAAGGAGCACGTCTGATGAGCACAAACAATACATGGATATTAAAACATCCTTGGAGTGTACGATCTTTTCACTATCTGCTGGTACTGAGTTTCGTCCCCCTGGCGGTTACGGGAGTGGTACTCTTCTTCAAACCCTTTGACGAAATGACGATGAACCGGTACATGCAGGTCCACGTGGTAATGGGGGTCATCCTGACCCTGGACGCCGTCGCCTATTTCATCATCGGTTTCAACCGCGTGATCGCCTTCGTCAAGCGGAGTTTCTCCTGCTCGGCGAATGATATCAAATGGTTTTCCATACTGGGCGGATACCCCCAGAAGTTCCTCC
>CAYTUH010000432.1:0-2747 GCA_964441165.1 uncultured Syntrophaceae bacterium | reverse complement strand
CGCCGTCGACCTTTTATCTCTGGACGCCCGTGCCCGAAGGATATGATTCAATGGGATTCTGCACCTTCCTTCTGCGGGAGGCGGGGATCGTCTGTACGCCGGGAGTCGGCTTCGGCCCTCACGGTGAAGGGTTTGTGAGGATGAGCCTGACCGTTCCGGAAGAACGGCTGGATGAGGCAGTTTCGCGGATAGGCGGACTGTCTATTACGCGTAAATAAGTAGGCCTTTCGGTTCTTACCCCTGGCATTGGCAGTACAACGAGGGTGACGCTCCGCACGAGTATTGCGGCGTCTTCGGAATTTTCGGTGAATCCTACGCTGCCGAACAGACCTATCTGGGGCTCTATGCCCTTCAGCATCGGGGGCAGGAAAGTGCCGGCATCGCATCGTCGAATGGGCGGGAACTTTTCCTTCACAAAGGAATGGGACTCGTATGGTCGGTCTTCTCCGATCCCGAGGTCATGCCCCGGTTGAAAGGGAGCGCCGCCATCGGTCATAACCGGTATTCGACGACAGGCTCGTCGGATCTGCTCAATGCCCAACCCATCATGGTGCAGTACCGGGGGAGGCAGATTGCCGCCGCCCATAACGGGAACCTGGTCAATTCCCTGGAGCTGCGTACGATGCTGGAGCAGAAAGGGTCGATATTCCAGACCACCTCGGACAGCGAGATCGTGCTTCACCTCATTGCCCGCTCGAAAGCCGACGCCACGGTGGATGCCGTCATGGACGCCCTGGCCCATCTGGAAGGCGCCTACTGTTTCGTCTTCCTCACGCCGACCCAACTGATCGCCGCCCGCGATCCCCACGGCTTCCGGCCGCTCTGTCTCGGCAGGAAGGATGATGCCCTGGTAGTGGCCTCGGAGTCATGCGCCCTTGATATCATCGGTGCCGAGTACCTGCGGAGCATCGAACCGGGCGAAGTCGTCGTGATCGACGACGGAGGGCTGACATCGAAGATCCTCCCGGAAAAGACATCGCCGTCATACTGTATTTTTGAGCATATTTATTTTTCCCGACCCGACAGTATCATCTTCGGGGAAAAGGTCGACAAGGCACGACGCAAGCTGGGCAAGCAGCTGGCGCGGGAAGCGCCCTGTGATGCCGACGTGGTCATTGCCATTCCCGATTCCGCCAACACGGCGGCGCTGGGATATGCCCATGAATCGGGGCTGCGGTTCGAGCTGGGTCTCATACGAAATCATTACGTGGGAAGGACCTTCATTGCTCCCCACCAGAAAGAGCGCGACCTGGACGTGCGGGTGAAATTCAACCCCGTGACGGGTGTTCTGAAGAATAAGCGGGTTGTCGTCGTTGAAGATTCGATCGTGCGGGGAACGACGCTGAAACAGCTTGTCCATCTGATACAGAGTGTCGGTACTAAGGAGGTCCACGTCAGGGTCAGTTCACCGCCGGTGATATCCCCCTGTTATTACGGGATCGATATATCGAGCCGCGGCGAGCTTATCGGAGCCACCCATGACGTCGAGGAGATACGAAGGTATATCGGGGCGGATACGCTGGCCTATCTGTCCGTCGAGGGAATGCTGGGTGCGGTCGGGAAGGGGGATGCCCATTGCAAGGCCTGTTTTACCGGGCACTACCCTACCTGTATACCCGAACACTTTACAAAGGAGCAATTTGTCTTTGATTGCAGAGAATGATATGAGCTGGAAAACACGTTCACACTGCGGAAAACTGGACCTGTCCGACATCGGACGGGAGGTGAACCTCATGGGCTGGGTTGATGCCCTGCGGGACCATGGGGACGTACTCTTTATCCACCTGCGCGACCGGAGCGGGATTGTGCAGGTGGTCTTCAGCCCCGAACACTCATCCGGCGAGGTCTGCAGGAGAGCCGCATCGCTGCGGAACGAATACTGTGTCGCCATTTCGGGCAGGGTGGCGCAGCGAACGGAGGATACGGAAAATCCGAATATCGAAACGGGCATGGTGGAAGTAATCGCCGATGAGCTTGCCATCCTGAACAGTGCGAACCCTCTACCCTTCCAGATTTCTGAAAAGGCCATGGTCGCCGGCGTTGCCTCCCGCGGCATTGGGCAGGTCTCTGAAGACCTGCGCCTGCAGTACCGGTACCTTGATCTCCGGCGTCCCGGTATGCGGGACAACCTCATCGCCAGACACCACATTGTCAAGGCGATCCGCGATTACCTCGATGAGGAAGGCTTTATGGAGATCGAGACCCCCATGCTGACCAGGAGTACGCCGGAAGGGGCCCGTGATTATCTTGTGCCGAGCCGGATCTTTCCACAGCGTTTCTACGCGCTGCCGCAGTCACCACAACTCTTCAAGCAGCTCCTCATGGTGGGCGGCTTCGAGCGGTACTTCCAGATTGCCCGGTGTTTCAGGGATGAAGACCTCCGGCCGAACCGGCAGCCCGAATTTACCCAGCTCGACCTGGAGGCGTCCTTTATTGACGAGGAATTCATTTACGGGACAATGGAGGAATTGACGGCCAGGATATGGGCGTATGCAGGCATCGAACTGCAGAGACCATTTCCACGGATGACCTGGCATGAGGCCATGGAATCCATGGGGACGGACCGGCCCGATACCCGTTTCGCCCTCCGTTTCGTCGAGGCGACCGATATCCTCCACGATACGGCCTACGGCGTTTTCAGGAAGATTATCGAACGGGGCGGCGCAATCAGGGGCTTCAATGTGAAGGGACAGTCGAAAGGCCTGAGCAAAAACATTCTCCAGAACGAATACGCCAAGGAGGTGGCC
>CAYTUH010000431.1:0-2757 GCA_964441165.1 uncultured Syntrophaceae bacterium | reverse complement strand
GGGACCCCAAGCAGGTGTGCACACTGATATCATGGGCGCTCTATGCGATTTTATTACATCAGAGACTGGCCATCGGATGGAAGGGACGAAAAGCGGCCCTTCTCTCCATCATTGCATTCGTCATCCTCCTGTTTACCTTTGTGGGCGTCAATATCTTCTTCGTGACGGTGCACAATTTTGTGTAATACTATGGACATTATTCTTATCGGCATGAATCACAGAACGGCGCCCCTTGAAGTGCGCGAGCGGCTTGCCATTTCCTGTGACGACGATGCGCGGATGCTCCGTGAGCTGAAGGAAATCGTGCAGATCAGGGAAGCTCTCTACCTTTCCACCTGCAACAGGGTCGAGGTCCTCGCCCACGTATCCGATATGGAGGCGGCCGTCGGTAACCTCAAACACTTCATCTTTTCCCACGGCAATCTTTCGACGGAAGAGATGGAGCGGTGTCTCTACATACACTGCCATGATGAGGCGATCCGGCATCTCTTCAGGGTCGCCTCGAGTCTCGATTCCATGGTGATGGGCGAGCCTCAGATTCTCGGTCAGGTAAAAGACGCCTACCGCCGGTGCGTCGAACAGGAAGCGACGGGGGTGATGCTGAATAAAATGCTCCACCATGCCTTTCGCGTTGCCAAGCGTGTGAGGACCGAAACGGCGGTGGCCAGTAACGCCGTGTCGGTGAGCTATACCGCCGTGCAGCTCGCCAAAAAGATTTTCGGTACCCTCGGCGGGAAAAAGGCACTCCTGATCGGTGCCGGTGAAATGGCGGAACTGGCGGCGCGCCATCTGATGAAAAACGGTGTCGGGTCTATCGTCTTTTTGAACCGGACCTACGATCGTGCGGTGAAACTGGCCCAGGATTTTCACGGCTCGGCCGCATCCTTTGACGAACTCGAGGAGATGCTCCGTGAAGCCGATATCATTATCAGTTCAACCGGAGCGCCGGGCCATATCATCAGCGAGGCCATGATCAGCCGGGCGCTCAGGAGACGAAAAAACCGCCTGCTCTTTTTGATCGATATTGCCGTTCCCCGGGATATTGACCGAGCCGTGGGACGGATCGACAACGTGTATCTTTACAACATCGACGATCTTCAGGCGGTGGTGGACGAAAACGTGAAGGAGCGCATGAAGGAGGCCGAAAAGGCGGAACGCATCATCAGCGAGGAACTCCTGCATTTTTCGGACTGGTACAAAAGCCTGGAAGTGGTTCCCACGATCGTGGAACTGCGCAGCAAGACGGAAGCCATTGTCAGGGGAGAACTGGAACGGGCTCACTCATGGATGCGGAACCTCGATGAAACAGACCGGGAAAATGTGGAAATTCTTATTAACGGAATCGTAAACAAGATACTTCATGATCCCGTGACGGGGTTGAAGGAGGAAAGCAGGAACGGCTGGGCAAATCCCTACGTGGTGGTGCTCAAGCGGTTGTTCAGGCTTGACGGGGAAGAGGAGGACGAGTCATAGAAGGAACGATACGGTTAGGAACGCGGGGAAGCGACCTCGCGCTGGTACAGGCCCGGCTCGTGGCGGGCCGCATCCAGGTCCGCTATCCCGGGACGGCGGTGGAGATTGTCCCCATCAAGACGCGGGGCGACCGGATGCAGAATGTCTCACTTGTCCAGATCGGTGGTAAGGGGGTCTTTGTCAAAGAGATCGAGGATGCCCTCCTGGGCCATGAAATCGACATCGCTGTCCACAGCATGAAGGATGTGCCCGTCGAGCTTCCCGACGGACTGGTCATCGATGCGATCCCCGAACGGGAGGATCCCCGCGATGTGCTGGTGTCACGGGACATGCGGAAGCTGGAAGAGCTGCCCAAGGGGGCACGCATCGGTACGGGGTCCCTGAGGCGGCGCATGCAGCTGTTGAATTTTTTGCCCGATATCGAGATCGTGCCGCTCCGGGGTAATCTCGGCACCCGGATCAGGAAAATCACTCTCGAAGGACTGGACGGCATTATTACAGCGGCGGCGGGAATGAGACGCATGGAACGGGCGCGGGAGGTGTCCCAGTATATTCCCGTGGAAATCATGCTTCCCTCGGCGGGACAGGGCGTGCTTGGGGTCGAGGTGAGAGAGGATAATGACCGGGTCAGAGAGATGATCGGCTTCATGAATCACGACCAGACAGTGGTGGAAGTGTCGGCGGAACGGTCTTTCCTGAGACGGCTTGGAGGGGGATGCCAGGTGCCCATTGCCTGCCTGGGAAGAAAGCAGGGGGAGGTGCTCATCCTCAGGGGACTGGTGGGCATTTTGACCTCATGCATCTTCTTGTTCCTTATGAGCTGCGGACCAAGCAAAACAGAAGACAAAGAAAACGAAACCCTGGCAAGTAAAAACAATACAGAAAAATCTAAAGCAACAAATTCTGTTTCTTTCAAAAAAGGGGTGTATGAATATCATCTGGTTGAAAGTGCTGGCATAAATTACAAAGGAAAAATTGTTCATGGGGAGGCCTGGACTGATAAAAATGGAGAAAATATTATGATTTTCTGTGAGTTAAACGAACCGCAGAAAGGGATGGAAGGAACTTCAACCTATCTTTATGCCTACCACTATGCTGATTCTGACAAAGGGTTAAGGCTAGTGCGAGAAGTGAAAGACTCTTATGAAAAATGCGGTATAGTTATTCATACAGCTTTTCAGAAAGAATATATCCAGGTAACAGACTTAGATAAAGATAATTTTGGCGAAATCACCTTTACATACCGCACGGGCTGCAATGGCGACCCAACCCCTGTTACTCAAA
>CAYTUH010000430.1:702-2773 GCA_964441165.1 uncultured Syntrophaceae bacterium | reverse complement strand
CTGCCACCATGGCTGCCACCATGCCGCCCCAGAGTCCGAAATGAGCGGTAACAAAGGCCGAGCAGAAGACAAGCAGCGTATATCCGATATAGGAACCCAGGGTGAAGAAATCACCGTGGGCGAAATTGATAAGCTTCAACACGCCATACACCATTGAGTATCCAAGGGCGATAAGGGCGTAGAAAGAACCGATTGTCAATCCGTTTATTATCTGTTCGAAAACAACTTGCATCAGCCTTCTTCTTTGACTCTTCCTCCATGTTTAAATCGGAGGCACCGGCCATATAAAAGAAGCGAAGCAACTCCACGAATCGAAGCTGCTTCGCCGCTTCTGAATATCGTAATTTAAAAACCGTCAATGATAAAGGGCATTACCTGGAGATTACGATTTTCCCGTTGTCATCAACTACGTAGAGATAAAAAGGAACGCCTTCACGATCACCCTCGGGCGTAAATCCTATGGGACCGGTGATTCCGGGTACGCCGTTCACGTCGTTTCGCAGGTATTCCGCGAGCACCGTGGAGTCGGTGGAACCGCTCTTGTCAACGGCATAGGCGATGATATTCAATGCATCGGCCGCATAGATGGGCCAGGGGCTTGAAGGTATCTCGCCATATTTGTCTTTGTAAGCCTTCAGGAATTCCTTCGCCTTGTCATAGGGCAGATCGGCGGGCAGCGGTTCGTTCGTCATGAGGCATCCCTTTGCCAGATCGACACCGGCGATTTTTACGAATTCATCGTTGATGGCCGCATTGCCGCCCACGAAAGGACAGGTGATCCCGATCTCGCGTGCCTGGCTCACCAGGAGCGCTGCTTCGGCATAGTAGCCCGTGAAGTACCAGACGTCGGGTTTGGTTTCCCGCAGTTTGGTCAATGGTACATGAAAGTCTTTTTCTCCCGGGGTAATTGCATCAAAGTAGACGACACTCAGCTTTCCTGCATCAACCATAGGCTTAAGGGCGCGTTCCGTGTCTTCGGCAAGACCTTTCCCGAATGCCGTATTGTCATGCATGACGGCGATGCGCGTGGCGTTGAACTTTGCGGGAACGTTCTCGGCAAAAAATTTGCCCTGGGAATCGTCGCGGCCGCAGGTCCTGAAGAAATACTTGAAGTCCCGCTGGGTCAGGCGGACCGCCGTGACACCGTAGCCGATGTTGACTTTCTTGAATTTTTCATAGATGTTCGATGCCGGTTCACAGATCGAAGATCCGTAGGTGGATACCGATGCGACCACTTCCTTCTGTCCCACCAGCTTCTGGGCAGCCAGCGCGCCGGTTCTGGGTTCCCCCGCATCATCGACGACCCTGACTTCCACCATGCGGCCTCCGAGGATTCCACCCTTATCGTTGATCAGCTGAGCGGCGATTTCGCAGGATTGCTTCGCCATCTCACCTTCATAGGCCCAGGGGCCGGTAATGGGGCCCTGAAGACCGATTACCACGGGTTTTTGTGCCGCTGAAGCGGTGAAGGGCAAAAACACGCACAGTAAGACGATCATAATCAATGCAGATTTCGAAAATTTCATCTGACCACTCCTTTTTTTTGTAATTGATATTACATGGGCCAAAAAAACTGAGGCAGTATAAGAAAGAGGGGGGGCCCTGTCAAGAATAAAGTAGCCTTTTCAGGAACAGGTTATCTCGTTTCATTTCGACGGCGTATGAGGATGGGAGCGAGTTCGTCCTTTTCCCGCTGCACCTGTAGTGACGTAATGGCCGTTATGACGAGAAGGCCTCCGAGAATCTGGAGGGGCTCGAAGGTTTCCCCCAGAATCAGGAACGCGATAAGGGCGGCAGATATGGGTTCCAGTGTCGCCGTGATAATGGCACGGGTCGATCGTATATGATTGATGCCCGCAAGATAGAGTCCGAAGGGCATAATTGTCCCCATGACGGCTACATAGAACACAAAGGTGATCTGGAGCGTATCATAGGGTGCCGTCAGATACCGGAGCGGATTGCCGAAAAAACTCAGCGAGATGGTGGCAAAGAGAACGGCATAAAAGATGACCGTCCAGGGCGAGTACCGGTGCATGCCCCGTTCGCTCAGGAGTGTATAGCAGGCAAAGGC
>CAYTUH010000430.1:0-685 GCA_964441165.1 uncultured Syntrophaceae bacterium | reverse complement strand
GTAACTCCCCATGCGATCCCCGCACGATTCATCTTCAGAAGCTCGATATCGTATCCGCCCACGACGAGATAGCAGCCCGAAAGGGCCAGAAAGAGTGCGAGGAATTTTACCGCCGACGGCCGTTCCTTCCAGAAAAGCATCGAGAAGAGGGCCACGAGTATGGGGGCGAGATACTGAAGGAGGATTGCGGCTGCCACCTGGATCTTGCTGATGGCAAAAAAATAGGACGACTGGACCAGTGCCGTCACCACACTTCCGAGGATAATGAAATAGGGAAGATCGCCCATGCGTATCTTGAGGAGCTTCCTGTTGAAGAGGGCAAAGGCGGCGAAGAGTATGAGTGACGAAATGATAACCCGGAGATAGATCAGTGCGAAGGGTGGAAGTCCCGTGCGGAAGAGGTATTTGCCTGCCGTTCCCGATGACGCCCACAGCAGCGCCGCTGCGATGACCAGAAGGTATCCCCGTGTAGAATTCTGTTCCATCTGCCTTTCTCCCTCCGCATGAAAACGGATATCTGACATATACCGAAAACGGCGATTGGTAAACAGAAAATCCGAAATCGAAAACAAGGATTAATGGATCATGGATTGAAGGATTAGAGAAAACAGTGCCTGAGTATCTGAGTGCCAAAGTTCCTGAGTTCCTGAGTTCCAAAGTAAATCGCCGATGAATCGGCGATATG
>CAYTUH010000429.1:0-2776 GCA_964441165.1 uncultured Syntrophaceae bacterium | reverse complement strand
ATAGAGCGCACCGAAGGCGATGCCCGGCACGAGATAGGGGAGGAAGGACATCTGTTCCACGGCAAAGGCCAGTTTCGTGTTCCGTCCCTTCACGACGGCGTAGCCGATGAAGATTCCCAGAAACCCCGCGAGAACGGAAGCAGTCAGCGCCAGCTTGATGCTTATCCAGGCGGCCCCCAGTATGGCCGGATTCCTCAATATGCCTGCTTCTCCTTCTGCAAAGGCCGTGTTTGCCTCGCCTATCCAGAAGAGCAGCGTCAGATTCCTTATGGAGTAGTCGTCGGGATAGAGTGTCAGCGTCTGCCACAGGATGAGCAGAAAGGGAAGGACGACGGAGGCAAGAAAGAGCAGGGTGATGAGCACCAGCAGGGGACAGGTCATTCTCCCCAGGGGCGTCTCGGTGACGCGAAACCCCTTGCCCGCGATGGTGACGAAACTTTTGCTCTTTCCGATCATTCTCTGGTTTATGTAAATCACCACCGAGGAAATGACGATCAGGACGAAGGCCAGGATATATCCTACCGAGGGGACCCGGTTGATGATGTTCGAGTAGATCTGGGTCGAAAGCGTGTAGTACCGCACCGGCGTCCCCAGAAAATAGGGCGTCCCGAAGGTTCCCAGGACCCGGGAAAAGGTCAGGATAAAACTGGAGAGCAGGGCCGGCAGCACCAGCGGGAAGGTGATACGCCGCAATATGTGTGTCCGTGACGCCCCCAGGATTTCTCCCGACTCTTCCAGGCGGGAGTCGATGCTCGTGAGGGCCGCCGATACGAGGAGAAAGGTGAAGGGAAAGTAGTGGATCGAAAGGGTCACGACAATGGGAAGGTACCCGTAGGAAAGCCAGTCGGGGGGAGATACACCCGTCAGGTACTGAAAGACCCCGGCGGCACCTCCAATGCGGTCGTTCTTGAAGAGATTAAGCCAGGCAAGGGCATGGATATAGGAAGGAATGACGTAGGGAAGAACGGCCACCGTGGCGATTATCTTTTTGAAGGGAAGGTCCGTCCTCGCCACCAGCCATGCCAGGACGGAACCGATGAACATGGCACAAATGGACACACTGAGGGAGGTGGTCACCGAATTGAAGAGCGGCCCGAGAAGGATGTTCCGCGTCAGGGCGCTCGCGAAAACCCGCTTCCAGTGAAAAAGGGTCAATCCTCCCGGATCGGCGTTTCTCGACAGCCGTAAATCGGCAAACTGCCACACGAAGGAGTCTTTCACCATCTTGGCAAAGGGAAAAATCACGATAATGAGGAGAATTCCCAGCAAGATCAGAGAAATGACGATATGGGGCCGTCGGATATAATTTTTCACACGACTGAAACGTGAAGACATATTCAGTTTTTTTATCTATACCTTTTTGGCGGACAGCCACCCCGGGGCTCTGCCCGCGGTTTCAGGAACGAGGACGTGAAGCCGGGGGATGAGGCATCCCCATCCCCCGGTAAGCGGCATTGCACTATTTGAGATGGGCAACCCAGAAGTCAAGGACTTCCTGTCCGTGGTTCCAGACGTAGGTCGGATCAGCTTTCCAGAGTTTAAGATCGGAAAGGCTCGCCGATCCTTTCGGTGGCGGCACATCCCTGCGCACGGGGAAATTGCCCAGGACAAAATAGGGCTTGTAGCCTTCCCCTCCCTTGTCGTCTCCCATCATCCAGCGAATCAGGAGTTTTGCCGCGTTGGGATGTCTGGCATTATTCACCATTGCCACAACCACGTCCGTGGCAATCCCCATCACCGGGGCAACGTCGGTCATCACGTCAAATTGAAGCTTCGGATTCTTCTCTTTGTCCCTCAGCCGCGAATAGGCAGTAAATCCCACGGGCGGATCGGCCTGCTCCGAAAGTCCCACCGATTTGGCGACGCTGTTTGTCGATCCCAGAATGATCACATCGTTGTTCAGCAGCCTGAGAATCCACTCGTAGCCGGCATTTCTGACACCGGGACTCAGGGTGATATCACTGCCGAAAACCCTCTTGTACTCCGCGGCCATCTCATCGGAATGCTGTACGATCGTGGCCAGGACCTCAACGAATTCGGAAAGTTTCTGGGGATCGGAGAAGATGACCCGTCCCTTCCAGGCGTCGGTCGTCAGATCCCAGAGTGATTGTACCGGCGGCGCACTCATTTTTTCGTTGTTGTATATGAGTGCATCGACGCTGGCGTGGTGCACGAGAAGGGGCGTCTTGTAGTCCTGAGGAATGAGATTTTCCAGGTCTGAGGGCACGTAATTGGAAACCAGTTTCCTGTTGTAGAGCTCGTGGATGACCGTGGAAGGGTCTTTCAGGAAGATGACATCGGCCACGTAGTTCTTTGCCGACTGCTCGGCCAGCACCTTCGTCACGATCTCCGGTGAATCCATGTCAAACCCCTTCACCGTAATGCCGGGGTACTTTTCCTCGAAGGTCTTTCCGAATTTAAAGACACGCGACGAATAGGAATAGATGTTTACCTCACCTTCCTGCTTGGCGGCCTCGTAGAGGGCCTTTTCGTCAAAGGGTTCGGCCACCGCCGGGGCAAGGAAAAGACAGACCGCCAGCGGTACTAAGCATAAGATTGATACTACCTTTTTCATGGTTATCCTCCTTCCATTACACATTCCGTTAAAGATGCATGAAACACGGTTGGGGTGCGACGAAAAAGGCATCCCTCAAATCGGCATGCCCATCAAAGAACCATGTATGAAAAGTAACGGAAAAGAGGGAAGGAGTCAATCGCAAAGAGGAGGTGGAGAACCGCCTCTGCAGGCCTTCCTGTTCATTGGACGTACCCGGAG
>CAYTUH010000428.1:0-2789 GCA_964441165.1 uncultured Syntrophaceae bacterium | reverse complement strand
AAACCGCTGGCCGTCCCTGTCAAACATCTCCCGGAATGCAAGAAGATAATGAGACAGGAGCACCGGCTGGGCCTTCTGAAGATGGGTGTAGCCGGGCATAATGATCTCGACGCACCTCTTCGCCATGTCGACGATTACCTTTTTGAGCGCGACAATCAGCGTGACGATCGACGCTATCTCATCCCTGAGGTAGAGTCTCGTGTCGAGAGATATCTGATCGTTCCGGCTTCGGCCGGTATGGAGCTTGCCTCCCGCATCACCGATGCGTTCGATCAGCGCCTTCTCGATCGCCATGTGGACATCTTCCTGCTCCTGCGAAAAATGAAAGGTTCCCCCTTCGATATCCCGACGTATTGCCGTGAGTCCATCGACAATCTGTTCTTTCTCGGCTGCCGTAATGATTCCCTGGCGTGCGAGCATCCTGCAGTGGGCAATACTCCCCTCGATATCATAGCGGTAGAGGCGCTTGTCGAAATGTATGGATGCGGTAAAGGCCTCCACAAGCTCGTCGGTGGACTCCTTGAAACGTCCGCCCCAGGGTTTTTTATCTTCCTTCATAGGCCGCTCCTCGCATTAATTATCCTCAGTGGCCGGTATCGAGTTTCACGGTGCTGCAGGGAGAGGGTGGCTCACCCACCCCCTTTCGCACTGTATCGCTTTCAGGGCCCTCTCCTCAAGGGGCATTTCCCGACAGAACGGGCAGCGGCGCTCCTGTGCCGCTTCGCCTTATCTGTTCAGGAGAGCTCTGATCTTCATTCTCAGGGCATTGAGCCGGATAAAGCCCGTCGCATCCTTCTGGTCGTACACATCGTCCTTGTCAAAGGTGGCGAAATCCTCGCTGTAGAGTGAATTGGGAGATTTTCTGCCCACGACGATGCAATTCCCCTTATACAGTTTGATCCGGGCCGTACCGTTTACATTCTTCTGTGTTTCATCGATGAAGGTCTGCAGGGCCTCCATTTCCGGGGCATACCAGAATCCGTTATAGGCGAGTTGCGCGTATTTCGGAGTCAGGGAATCCCTCATGAACATGACCTCCCGGTCCATGGTTATCGACTCCACCGCACGATGCGCCGCCCAGAGCACCGTACCGCCGGGCGTTTCATAGACCCCTCTCGACTTCATGCCGACGAAACGGTTTTCGACCATATCGACCCGTCCGACACCATTGGCACCGGCGATATCATTCAAACTGTCGAGGAGGACCGCCGGACTCATTCTTTCACCGTTCACGGCAACAGGGTTTCCCGCTTCAAAGTCTATCTCCACATAGGTGGGGGTATCGGGAGCCGCCTCGGGCGACACGGACATCACAAACACATCGTCCGTCGGTTCGTTCCAGGGATCTTCGAGAATCCCCCCCTCATGGGAGATGTGAAGCAGGTTCCTGTCTTCACTGTAGGGGCGTTTCTTCGTAATGGTGATCGGTATATTGTTTTTTTCGGCATACTCGATCATGGCATCACGGGAGGTGAGTTTCCAACAGTCGTCCTTCCAGGGGGAAATGATCCTGACAGAGGGTTCAAGGGCCACGTTGGTCATCTCGACTCTGCCCTGCGCGTTTCCCCTCCCCGTAGCGCCGTGGCAGACCGCATCGGCACCCTCCTGCCGTGCGATCTCGATATGTCGTTTGGCAATCAGAGGTCGTGCAAGGGACGTGCCCAGCAGATAGGTCCCCTCATAGATCGCGTTCGCCCGCAGGGCGGGAAAGACAAAATCCCTGACGAATTCTTCCGTCAGATCTTCGACATATATCTTGCTGGCGCCGGTATTGAGCGCCTTTTCCTCAAGACCCGTCAGTTCTTCTTTCTGTCCCACATCGGCGGCAAAGGCGATAACTTCGCACCCGAATGTCTCGATAAGCCATTTCACGATGACCGATGTATCCAATCCGCCCGAATAGGCAAGCACCACTTTTTTGACTTTACTTTCCACTTTTTTCTACTCCTCTCACTAATATTTCCATTATGGCCTTCTGCACATGAAGGCGATTTTCTGCCTGATCGAACACCACCGACGATGCACTCTCCATCACCTCGCCGGTTATCTCCTCGCCGCGGTGCGCCGGAAGACAGTGCATGACGATTGCGTCGTCACGGGCCCGCTGCAGAAGATTCATATTTACCTGAGAATCCTTGAAGACAACCAGCCGTTCCTCCTGCTGTTCCTCCTGTCCCATACTGGCCCACACATCGGTGTAAATTACGTCGGCGCCGGCAACGGCCCGAGAAGGGGACCGGAATACCTCAATCCCCATTTCTGACGCGGCCATGGCCCTTTTCAGTATGGTCTCGTCGGGATCGTATCCCTCGGGACAGGCGAGATGGAGGCGGAAAGGCACTTTTGCCGCGGCGTTTATCCAGGAATTGACTACATTATTCCCGTCACCGACAAAGGCGATCGTCAGTCCCTCGTATGTCCCTTTCTTCTCCTCAATGGTAAAGAGATCGCTCAGTATCTGACAGGGATGAAGCAGGTCCGTCAGACCGTTAATAACGGGGATGGTCGCCCAACGGGCGAATTCCTCCACCAGTTCCTGTTCGAATGTTCTGATAACGATGCAGTCCAGATACCGCGACATGACCCGCGCCGTATCCGCCACGGTCTCTCCCCTGCCGAGCTGGATATCACGGCGGCTGAGAAAGGTCGCCACACCACCGAGTTGGTGTATGCCCGCCTCGAAGGAGAGGCGTGTCCTGGTGGAGGATTTGTCGAAGAGTAATCCCAGGGTTTTTCCCTTCAGCGTCTCATGGGAACTGCCGTCTTTCAGCATTCGTTTCAGCCCCCCC
>CAYTUH010000427.1:0-2789 GCA_964441165.1 uncultured Syntrophaceae bacterium | reverse complement strand
GAACGAGTATATAAATTCGATCCGAAAAAGCGATATCGTCTTTTCCATAGGACCGGCCGGAACGGGAAAAACCTACCTTGCAATGGCAATGGCCGTTTCAGCTCTTTTAAAAAAACAGGTAAACCGGATCGTCCTGACCCGTCCCGCCCTTGAAGCGGGAGAAAAGCTCGGGTTCCTCCCCGGGGACCTCGCTGAAAAGGTCAATCCTTATCTGAGACCTGTCTACGACGCCCTTTATGACCTGATGGATTTTGAGAGGGCATCGGCGCTCATCGGCAAGAGCATTATCGAGGTTGCACCACTCGCCTTCATGCGGGGACGAACATTGAACGACTCATTTGTCATTCTCGATGAAGCACAGAATACCACATCGGAACAGATGAAGATGTTTCTGACGCGACTCGGTTTCGGATCAAAGGCCGTTATCACGGGAGACGTAACGCAGACCGACCTGCCGCCCGAGAAAAAATCCGGCCTCATTGAAGTTGAAGGAATTCTCAATAAAAGTGAAGGGATTAAATTCATTTACTTTTCCGAGATTGATGTGGTAAGACACCCTCTCGTTCAGGAAATCATCCGTGCCTATAACCATTTAGGCCGCAGGGATGAAAGATGAACGGGCAACTGATGTGCGTTTCGACATCATATCGTGAAAAAAAGCACGCAGCCGACTTTGGATTAATGTAAAAATAATGGTTTCGGAAAAGTATTTTCACCTCCTTTTGTCATTCCGTACGTGACACGGAATCCAGTATTTTACGGTAGTTATGGACTTCCGCTTTCGCGGGAGTGACAAATTGGGTGAGTTTTGAGGAGCCACCAAAACTGACAATGTTCAATAAGAAGAAAATAACAAACGGAAAGAATAACTCGCGGCGGAATTTCAACATAGTCCCCCCTTTCCTTAAAAACAAGGCAGTACGCAGTTGGCTTATTATTGTCGCCGCAAGCTTCATTCTTGCTTTTATTCTTTCTCCCCAGATACTCTATCTCTCCGCTCCTCACCTTCGAGTAGGATTCATCTCCTCAAAAGACATCAAGGCGGACCGGGACTTTCTCGTCGAGGACAGGGCATCGACGGAACAGAAAAAAGTTGAAGCCCTCAACCAGGTACAACCAGTCTACGATTACGACGGCGACATGCCCGCACGTATCGGCGTAGATCTATCAAAGGCATTCCGCGAGGCGGAAAAGGCTTATGCCATTTCCGAAGAAACGAAGGAAGCCCGTGATGAAATGCGCGCCAAAGCACGCAAGGATTTTGAGGGAATTCTTGGAATTACCTTAAACAGCAATGAATACAAGCTTCTTGACAAGGAAAAATTCGATTTCACAATCTGTAACGATGTGATGCAGTTGGTATATGGCGTGTATAATAATGGATTCATCAGCAACCGTACATTATCGAATACCGAACGGGAAAAAGGAATCATCATCCGTGACATCAAGACGCAGGTCGAAATTGAAAAACGCGACCTCTCATCGGTTATCACAGCAGACAACATAAATCCCCTCATCGTCGAAATATCAAAAAAGTCACTTGAAAACACCAAGAAGGAAATTCGTGATGTATGCCGGGAACTGGCAAAAAAACTGAGCAGCCCTAATCTCACTTTTGCCAACAACGCCTCGGAAAAACGTAAGCAAGAGGTCCTTGAAAGCGTGAAGCCCGTCTTCTTCAAGGTCCAGAAAAACGAAATGATCGTTCGTGCCGGTGAAAAGATAACACCCGTAGCGTTAGACAAGATCAATACGCTTTTCAAGGGTCGTGAAGGAACGAGCTTTTCGAATATATCGGTCTTTGCCGGCATGTTCTTCATGATCATCCTGCTCACGGTTATTCTTTATCGCATCGCATCGAACTGGCTGTATTCCAAAAAAGATGCATACAACGATATACTTTTCCTGAGCATTGTGGCAATTATTCAGGTGCTACTCGTAAAAGCTGGCATTTTCATTGCCGAGTCGCTTGCCTTCACCTTTTCCTTCATACCGTCTCATGCCTATTTCTATGCCATCCCCTTTACCATGGGTGCGATGCTCGTCTCCGTCCTCATGAGCAGGAATGGCGGAATAATGTTATCGATGTTCATGTCATTTCTCATCACATTTCTCTTCGAAGAGCGCCTCCCCATATTCCTTTTCTCCTTTGTGGGAAGCATCGTGGCGGCACACAGAATTTTCCACTGTACACAGCGTTCCGCCTTTCTCAAAACGGGAATTCTCGTTGGTGCCATGAACACACTGATTATTGCCTGCCTCTCACTTATCGCCGGCAACTTCATAACCTTTGAAACACCATTCAGGCTGCTGATGGGATTCACGGGCGGTGTCCTGTCCGGCTTCATTGTATCGGCCATCGTACCGATTTTCGAGTCGCTTTTCGGATACACTACCGATATACGCCTTCTGGAGCTTGCGAACCTCAACCAGCCCATCTTCCAGAAAATGATAATGGTGGCGCCGGGCACCTATCATCACAGCGTTGTTGTCGCTTCAATGGTCGAAGCGGCGGCAGAAGCAATCGGGGCCAATTCACTTCTTGCAAAGGTGAGCACCTTCTATCATGATATAGGAAAGATACGAAAGCCCCAGTACTACATTGAGAATCAGAGGAAATGGGAAAACAAGCATGATGTTCTCTCGCCTGAAATGAGCAAGCTTATTATCATATCTCATGTCAAAGACGGCCACGACATGGCGAAGGAACTGAAACTCGGAAAGTCAATTACCGATATTATCAGACAGCATCACGGTACCCGCCTGGTAAGCTTTTTCTATGAAAAGGC
>CAYTUH010000426.1:0-2817 GCA_964441165.1 uncultured Syntrophaceae bacterium | reverse complement strand
CCGTGGGACGACGGGAGAACAAGATGGGCCAGCGGGCCTCCGATGCCTCGGAACTTATCCTGGAGGATGTCTTCGTTCCCACGCGGAATATCGTGGGAAAACTGAGGTCGGGATGGGCCAACAACAAAAACGTGCTCAACTATTCCCGTCCCGCCGTGGGGGCCATGGCCCTGGGGCAGGCCCGGGGCGCCTTCGAGCGAGCCCTGGAATTCTGCAGAAACACCTGCCTGGGACCGAAGCGCCTCATCGAGTATCAGGATGTGCAGATCGAGCTGGCCGACATGATGCTCAGCATCTGGACGGCACGGGCCATGGTCTGGCACAGCTGTAAGGAATTCCGCTCCTGCCAGTCCCTGGCGTCGGCGACGAAGGTCTCCGTCTCCGACACCGCCTTCAGGGTCTGCAACCAGGCGATGGAACTCATGGGCGACAACGGCTATCTCCACAAGTACGGCGTGGAAAAGGCCCTGCGGGATGCCCGGCTGACCCAGATCTACGAAGGGACCAATCAGATGAATCGACTCAGCATCATCGAACACCAATGGGATGCGGAGATCAATAAAAGTACACCGGGATACTAAAGGAGAAGGAGTCATGTCGATCGAGAAACTACCTATTTTCCAATGTGTGGGGCTGCAACAGGTGGTCCCCGAGAAGGATGCCTTCATTTTTGCCCATGCCGACGGGTCCGACCTGGCGGTGACCTATGGGGATATTTTTGCCCATACCAACCGTCTTTCCCATGCACTGCTGAAGGCCGGTATCGGCAAGGGCGACACATTCGGCGTCCTCATGAGAAATCATGCGGAATTTCTTTATGCCATGTTTGCCGCCCTGTCCATCGGTGCCGTCGCCGTGCCCATCGATCCCCGATCCAGGGGACGCAAGCTCGCCTTTCAACTGAACAATACGAAGGCGAAGGGAATCATCCTGACCGGTGAATTCATCGAGAGCCTCGATGAGATCAAGGATGATATCAGGGACGTGCCCGTGGTGGGCGTGGCCTACTATCCCCATCACGGGGTTCCCGTCACGGCGGGTTATCCCGACCTCGCCGAGATTCTCGACGGCGAGAGCGCCGATCCCCCCGACAGGACCCTCCCGCTGGACATGAATGCGCCGGCACAGATTATCCATACCTCGGGGACGACGGGCGATCCCAAGGGGGTGGTCCTGAAGGCCAACCGCTATATGCTCTACATGATGCTCGGCAGCTATGTCTGGAAATATGCCGATGACGACCGGCCCTATACGGGGCTCTCCATGACTCACGGCAACGCCCAGTCGGTGACCCTGATCCCCTCGCTGGCACGGGGCATCACGGCGGTCATCAGCGAGAAGTTCACCAAGAGCAAAATCTGGGACATCTGCCGGCAATACGGCTGCACCACCTTTTCGTCGCTGGGAGGGATGATAAGCGGCATCTACAACGAGCCCGCGAAAGACAATGACGGGGACAACCCCGTGCGGCTCGTCATCAGCGCCGGGACTCCCAACGCGATCTGGGAAAACTTCGAGAAGCGGTTCAACGTCAGAATTCACGAATGGTACGGTGCTGTAGAAGGCGGACTGGCCCATAATCCGCCCGGCCTGGGACCCGTCGGCTCCTTCGGGAAGCCCCTGGAGGAATTCATGGAGATGAAGGTGGTCGACGAGGACGACAACGAAGTTCCACCCGGCGTCAGGGGCGAGCTGATCAGCCGCATGAAGATCGGCGACACGGAGGTCAACTACCTCGGCAAGAAAAAGGAATCGGAGGCGAAGACCCGGGGCGGTTGGCTCAGAAGCGGCGACATCTGCCACACCGACGAAGGGGGGTTTCTCTTTTTCGACTTCCGGAAGGGAGGCGGTCTCAGGAGACAGGGAGATTTCATCCAGCCCGACCTGATCGAAAAGATTATCGGTGAACAGGAAAGCGTCTCCGAGGTCTGCGTCTACGGGATCCCCGCCGCCTCCGGTGCGCCCGGCGAAAGCGACATCGTCGCCGCCGTGGCGCCCTTCGATGGGAACCCCATCGATATCGATGCGGTGAAGGCGGCCTGCTTTGCCGAACTGGAACGGAATAGTGTTCCCAGCTATTTTCAGATCGTCGACGAGATCCCGAAGACGATCACCGAAAAGGCCCTCGACCGGGTGTTGAGGGAACAGTTCAGTCCCAATGCCGGAAACGTCATCGCCGTGAGTTGAGGGACGGCCATGTTACACGAGGCCCGCAGGGACATGGTTTTTCACTACATGTGAGGGGGTGAATCGAATGGGCGTATCCTTTAAGCGAAAATTCAGCAGCCTGAGTGATCCCGTGGTGGTGACGGCACCATTTACGATTGAACTCGACGAAGACAAATGCATCGGGTGCGGTCTCTGTGTGAGACAGTGCCCCTGCCAGACACTTGAACTGGTTGAACGGGAATTTTCCGACAAGCAGGAGCCCTCCTGTCAATACGCCTGTCCTGCCGGCGTCGATGTGCGGGGCTATCTGTCGGTCCTTGCCGGGGGTGGTTCCTTTGACGAGGCCTGGCGCATCATCACTGAGTCGAATCCCTTTCCGGCGGTGACGGGCAGGGTCTGCCCTCATTTCTGTGAGCAGAACTGCAACAGGGGTGAGGTGGACGATGCCGTCAATATCAACGGGATGGCACCGCCCAAACGCTGGTGTACGGTCCAAAATAGCGCGACCCATCTTTGACCATCTGGCGGGTAACAGTGACCTTTGGGAACGGAGTTGCGAGATGCACTTTGATGTACGGATAGCGCTTATCATCTTTGAGGCGCACATTGAAGCGCGGCCGGTGTTTTTTGATCAGGTTCATTTCGAGG
>CAYTUH010000425.1:0-2818 GCA_964441165.1 uncultured Syntrophaceae bacterium | reverse complement strand
GACTTGCCGTCGGTCAGTCCGTTGAAGTGACACTGGAGCGGCCCGACGGAATCTTCGGAGGAACGGTCACGGAAATCGTCAGCGAGGTGGACCCCGCGACAAGGACTCAGATGGTAAAGGTCCACCTGAACAGCGACGGCCAAACCGTTCTTCCCGGCGTCTTCGGCAGGCTCTGGGTTGAAGAAGATCCGCGATTCACCATCGTCATTCCCGCGAGGGCCCTCTACCGGGTGGGACAGCTCGAACTGGTCATGGTGGTGGAAGAAAGACGCGCTATCCGCCGCATGGTCAGGACAGGTCTGAAGATCGATGATTGCATCGAAATCCTCTCGGGCCTCGGAGAAGGTGAAACCATTCTTTTGAATCCTCCCATCGAAGGATAGATCATGCCCCAGAAACATGACTTTTTCTCGAATCTCATAGAGGGCTTTCTCCGGGGCAACCTTGCCGTCCTCCTGATCGTCATTTCTCTCGCTGCGGGTGCCTTCGCACTCATGATCACCCCCCGTGAGGAAGAACCCCAGATTGTCGTCCCGGTGGCCGATGTCATGATCATGTATCCCGGCGGCAGTGCCGAGGAGGTGGAAAGACTCGTCGCCTCCCGGCTCGAGCGCCTCCTCTATCAGATCGACGGGGTCGAGTATGTCTACTCCATGTCCCGCCCCGGCATGGCGGTGGTCACGGTCCGGTTTTACGTGGGCGAAGATCGTGAAGAAAGCCTCATCAAACTTTACAACAAGGTGTTTCAGAACATTGATAAAACCACACCGGGAATTACGGGATGGGTGATAAAGCCCATCGAAATCGACGATGTCCCCATCGTCAACGCCACGCTTTACTCCGGGCGCTATGACACGCACGCCCTCTACCGCGTGGCCGAGGAAATCGTGCACCGGATTCAGAGCATACCCGACAGTGCGCGCATCACCATCCATGGCGGCGAGCGTCGTGTCGTCCATGTCTATCTCGACACGGAACGGCTCGCGGCATACCAGTTGTCGGCCATGGAAATCATGGGCGCCCTGGGTCAGTCAAACGCCCGGGCCGAAGCGGGAACCTTCGAACAGGCGAACGAATCGATCAGGGTGGAGACGGGCCCCTTCTTCACTGACGTGGCCGAGGTCAGAAACCTGATGATCGGCACCTTTTCGGGACGCCCCATCTACCTGCGGGACCTGGCGGAGGTGCGGGACGGTCCGGAGGAGCTCAGGACTTACACCCGTATCGGCTTCGGACCGGCGGGCAGTGAAAGCGATACATCCCCGGAGGGTGAAAGCTGCCAGTCGGTGACCGTAGCCGTGGCCAAGAAAAAGGGGAGCAATTCGGTCCGCGTCGCCCGGGAGGTCCGGAATGCCCTGGAAAAACTGAAAGGGACGGTGATACCCGACGGCATCAACATCCACATCACCCGCGATTACGGCAGGACGGCCAACGACAAGGTCAACGATCTGGTGGGCAATCTCTGGATCGGCCTCATCACCGTCATCGGACTGATCGCCCTTGCCATGGGCTGGCGCGAGGGCCTTATCGTGGGCATCGCCATCCCCATCACCTATTCCCTCACCCTGCTCTTCAACCACCTCTTCGGGTACACCATCAACCGCGTCACCCTTTTTGCACTCATTCTCTCCATGGGAATGCTGGTGGACAATCCCATCGTGAGCGTGGAAAACATCTACCGCTTCCTGGGCATGAAGAAATACAGCCCCCGGGAAGCGGTCTCGCTTGCCATGAACGAGGTCATGCCGCCCATGGTACTGGCCACCCTTTCCATTATCGCCTCCTTTGTCCCGCTTTTTTTCATTTCGGGCATGATGGGACCCTATATGGCACCCATGGCGCTCAACGTCCCCCTCACCATGATCAGCTCCATGGCCGTGGCAATCATGATTATCCCCTGGCTCTCCGCCAAGGTCCTGAGGGAACCACCGGCTGGTACGGAAGCTTACGATATCGGCAAAACAACCCTCTTCCGGATTTACCGTCGCCTGCTGTCGCCCTTTATTGAATCCCGGGGAAAGGGAAGCCTCCTGCTTTTCATCGTGGTGATCCTCTTTTTCTGTTCAGTCGCCCTCGGTCTTACGGGCCTCGTACCCCTGAAAATGCTCCCCTTCGACAACAAAAGCGAGTTTCAGATTGTCATCGACATGCCCGAGTCGGCCACGCTGGAAGAGACCAACGCCGTTTCCCTCCGCATTGAAGACTATCTCCGGGGAATCCCGGAAGTCACGAACTTTACGGCCACGGTGGGGACGGCATCACCCATGGACTTTAACGGGATGGTCCGCCATTACTACCTGCGGGAAGGGGCCAACCTTGCAGACATACGGGTGAACCTCCTCCACAGGGATGATCGCGAAATGGACAGCCACGCCATCATCTTGCGCATACGGAATGATATGGCGGAGATCGGCCTGAACACGGGAGCACTCATCAAGCTGGTGGAGGCCCCTCCCGGCCCTCCCGTGCTCTCCACCGTCGTCGCCGAAATATACGGAGACCCCTATCAAGGCTACGGCGACCTGATCGAAGCCGCGGAAATCGTAAAGTCACGGCTTGCCGGCGAAGAGGGAGTCGTTGATATCGACGATACGGTAGAAACGATGCAGCACACACTCTTTTTCAGAGTCGATCGCGAAAAGGCGGGGCAGAACGGCATCTCGACACAGGATATCGTGCAGACCCTGCAGATGGCCCTCACGGGAGTGCCGGCGGGAACCCTTCACATCCCGACGGAACAGAACGAACTTGCCATCATCATCCGCCTTCCTCGTGAAAAGCGCTCAGACGTGGAGCGGCTGAAGAGCATACCCGTAAA
>CAYTUH010000424.1:588-2826 GCA_964441165.1 uncultured Syntrophaceae bacterium | reverse complement strand
ACGTAGTAGTCGGCACCGCCCGGTTTTCCCACCAGAGTGAGGGTTTCTGCGTTCCCCACGTTGATGACCGTTCCCGAAAGGCCTGTCCCCGTGGCGAGGCCGTTGTCGTTATTGAGAATCACGTTGGTGAATTCGGTGGCCAGCGGACCGCCGATGGCGCCGAGGGGGTCGGGGTCGACCCGGCTGATCTGCATGCCCTTTTCTCCGTTAATGATGGGAACGCCCACCTCTTTCCAGAGGCCGTCAAGGCCGCTTATGTCGGCGCCCAGCACGCCGTCGCCGTCGATCAAGGTATCCATGTAGACGTTGATCTGCGTATTGGAGCCCACGTCTCCCTCGTTGGTGGAGTCGGCGGGAAGAGGGTTCGGGGTGATGCGTGAATCATAGCTGTATATGCCGCTCGATGCCTTGAGGTCCACAAGACCGTCGGCGAACAAACCGAATTCAAAGGCGCTGAGGCGCCTGGTGGTAAATTCCACCTCGATGCTTCTTTGTGAGTTCAGATCGCCGTGACCGGTCACGCGGAATTCGAATCTGTTGCTGTCCACTTTTGTCAGTGATGCGGGTGGATCGAAGGAGAAGCCGGCGGGCCGGGTATAGGAGAGTGTCACCGTATCGGCCGTCGGGTCGATAGCCGCCGTCAGCAGATCCTGCTTCAGCCTGGTGCCGATATAGTGTATCCCCGCTTCAGCGTCATAGAAGGCCTCCTTTTCAGCCAGGTAGTTGCCGCTTATCTTTATGTCCGTCGATGTCTGGCGATAGGCCGTGGTTCCGATTATCACCAGGATCGCCAGGAGAAGAAGGGCGATCACCAGTACCATGCCCTGTCCGTTGTTCTGAATCGATGCGTTTATTTTTTGCTTCATGGTGTCACTCGTCTCTCAGTTGGAGGTTTCTCGGAATAATGGTTGAGGTAAGGGTATACCGGTGGTAGTGGTCTCCGTGCACCGGATCGGTGTAGAGGTGATCCGCTTTGCCCGTCCGGGCCGTGAGACTTACCTCTATCTGCCGTATTTCGTCGGTCGTCGCCGCTGCCGTACCATCCTCCTTGAGATAGGAGAATGACAGGGCGTCGATATTCTCCGCCACTGCGTAAGTGCGCAATTCCGATGCCGATGTGTCCGAGAGGCGTTCCCGTGCTCTCCTCGACAGTGTCGACGCGCCGTCCTGCGTTGTCGCGAGGAAATAGGTGACATCTTCATCGGGGTCCATTATATCGGTGTCCGGCTCGTGAGGGGGACTGGTCCGGGTGATGTTATGGGTGAACCGGATCCAATGCTCTTCGGCGCTGACGATTCGTCCCCGGCTTGGCGTGTTGACGGGATCGAAGCCGGCCATGCGGATTTCATTGATCATCATTTCCATGGCGACGCGGGCGTTCTGCTGCATTTCGGCCATCTGTTCCTGCTGGTCGTATGTTTTCTCGCCTGTCAGGAATACATTGTAGAGCACGCCCAGTATGAAGAGCCCCAGTCCCATAGAGACGAGAATTTCTATAAGCGTAAATCCCCTGATCTGTTTGAAATGTTTCATGTGTCCGCTCTAATATCCCAGGTTTCCCATGATGGTCCGCAGGGTGACGGTATGAGACTGCCCCTTGCGGCTCCAGGTGGTACTGGCAGTCACCGTTTTCATGTCCGCCTCGGGGGTGTCCGAAGTGACGAACCACGTGGTCATGAAGATCGAGCTTGATTCCGTCCCTCCGGTCACATTGTCGTATCCGTCGTTCTTCAGTTCTTCCAGTTTTTCCTGGGAGAGGGTTATCGCCGTCGTGAAATCCCTGCTGTAGGTGTTGCCGCCGATCACCATCGACGCGACGGTCAGAATACCCATCAGGGCAACCACGATGATAAAGATCGCCACGAGGATTTCGATCATCGTAAAGCCTTTTTGTGCGGTCATTCGGTGCATAGGAGTCCTCGTTAATTTATTTTGACGCGGCCTGCCGTGGATACGGTTACCCGTTTCTCGCCGCCTGCCCCGTTTCTCAGCGTTACCGTCGTGCCGAAGGCCGTGCCACGGGGGTAGAATACGGGATTCGCCGTGGCGGTAAAGTGAACGTCGAAATAGTCGTCATGAATGTCCCGCGTCAGGGTCGGTTCCCCGGTGTCGACGGCATTGTTGTTGTTCCGGTCGTCCAGGATCGTGTATTGGTGGTCGTTGATATAGAAGACCCTGAAGCGGTTGTTCCGGCTGACCGCCTTTGACCGTGTTTCCATCAGCTCCGTCATTACCTGC
>CAYTUH010000424.1:0-578 GCA_964441165.1 uncultured Syntrophaceae bacterium | reverse complement strand
GCCGCGCTGCGCCGTTCAGACGATTCTTGATCATCCAGCCCTGAAATCCCGGCAGGGCAATGGCGGCAATGACTCCTATGAGCATGATGACAATCATGAGTTCCAGGAGGGTAAATCCTTTTTCGGTATCCCTTTTCTGCTTTATCATTTCTGCACCCTAATGATACGTGATGAATTTCATGAAGACGTCGCCCCAGAACAGATAAGCTACAGCCGCCATCGACAAAAAGGGACCGAAGGGAATGGCGTATTTCATGTCTCCTTTTTTATAGATAATAAGGGCGATACCCACCACCGCGCCAATGAGTGAACTGAAGAGAATCACGAAAAGGAGGGACTGCCATCCCAAAAATCCTCCCATCATGGCGAGCAGTTTTATGTCGCCGCCCCCCATGCCCTCCGTTTTCTTCAGGAGTTGATACCCTGCGGCGACGATATAAAGGACGCCGCCCCCGGCGATAATGCCGATGAGCGAATCGCGCAGGGAAAGGTCCATGAAAAGGATTGCGGCGACGGCGAAAAGCGGAATGCCCGGAAGCGAAATGACATCGGGTATGATCTGATGTTCCAGATCGATG
>CAYTUH010000423.1:0-2826 GCA_964441165.1 uncultured Syntrophaceae bacterium | reverse complement strand
AATTGCCCGCAGGCATCTCAAGTAAATCAGTGGGTTTTATGCCCTTTCGTGAAACATCACACATGCGGTATGTGCCCGCTGGCGGGCATGGGGAGTTGCGAAATGAACGAACAGGTTGAAGCAGTAGTGAAAAAACATAAGAAAGGGCTGGTTATGGTGATAACCGGCAACGGCAAGGGGAAAACAACCTCGGCGCTGGGACAGGCCCTCCGAGCTGTGGGTCACGGATTCAAAATCCACATGATTCAGTTCATGAAGGGGAGAAAGTACGGCGAGGCCGTGGCGGCCGAAACTCATCTCCCCGGGTTTACCATCGAGAGATTCGGGCTCGACAGCGTTGTCATGCGGGAGCGCCCGGCCCCGGTGGATGTCGAACTTGCCGAAAAAGGACTGGAACGGGCCCGGGACGTCATCGCGTCAAAGAAATACGACATGGTCATCCTCGATGAAATCAACGTGGCACTCGATTTCAAGCTCATTTCCCTTGAAGATGTCCTGGAACTGGTACGAAGCAAGCCGCCGGAGCTTGATCTCATCCTCACGGGGCGCTATGCTCATCCCCAGATTGTCGACCTTGCCGACATGGTGAGCGAAATCCGGGAAATCAAGCACCACTATGCGAAAGGCATAAAAGAACGGGAAGGGATCGAATATTGACGTCCTCGTAAGAAGTCGATTCTGCTCTGTTTTGTCATTCCGCGCATGACGCGGAATCCAGTTATTTTAAGCAGTTATGGACTCCCGCCTTCGCGGGAGTGACAGGATGGTTTCCTTTCTACGACGCCATCAATATTGACATCCCTGCCGGAACGAGGTTTCAGATGGACTATTCGTCGCGTAAGAGGATCTACAGCAGCCTGGGAAGCTTTTTGTATGATTTCCTGTGTTTCGCCGTCAATAGCTTTGCCTATGTCAAAAACGTCGGCACCCCCTGTGTCAGTAATGCCTTGAGAGAAAAACTCATGGTGGCCGTCAGCGGTGTGATGGCCTGCAAATATTGTACGTGGCTCCATAGTGAGATGGCATTAACCCACGGCGTCGATGTTAACGAGATACAGAAATTATTGTCCCTGGAAATCGGAGATTTTCCCGAAGATGAAGCAATTGCCCTCGCCTTTGCCCAGCATTACAGCGAGATGGGGGGGAATCCCCAGGAAAAGGCGAAAGAGCGACTCTACCAATACTACGGACGGAAAAAGGCAAAGTACATCACGAGCTATATACAGATTATCTATTTTGGGAATTTGTCCGGCAACACCGTCGATGCCTTTCTCGACCGTTTAAAGGGAACCCCTGCCGGGGAGAGTGACCCGGGGAATGAAATCGTACTCTTCCTCATGCTGGGCCCTTACTACCTGGTCATCCTCCCTGTGCTGGCCCGCATGCTTCGTCATCTCAATCGCAGAAGGCCGGCGGTGTCCTGATATACGCCTCCCTTCCTGCCCGTTGCTACGGGGAGCCGGTCTGGTGTGTCAGGCCTGTCCGAACAGGTGTCGATGACTCGTCAGACAGCCTTTTAATTCATCAACTTGCCCAGTTCTTCCAGTGTCTTCTCGGCGGCCATCTTTACGTTTTCAAAATGCTTCATCGATCTCTTGAGGCTCTTTCGTGCTTCCTCGGAATTGCCGAAATGTTCTGCGCAGGCCTCCATTGATTTTTTTGTTTTCTCCACGTTTGTCTTTACGATTTCCGGTATCTTCGCCCGATCGTGCTTTATCGCATCCACCGGGCAGAGATCGTGACAGAGGCCGCACCGGATACACCGGCTCATGTCTATCTCGGCGACATTATCTATCATGGCAATTGTACCCCCGGGGCATTCATCGACACACAGACCGCACCCGCTGCACAATTCGTGATCAACCCACGGCATCACGCAACCTCCCTGAATGGTTGACATAAAAAAGATGACACTTTGTATGGAAAATACAGGCCCGCCGGAAATAGAGCATTTTTGGCGGTTTTTGTCAATGGCACCTCATTTTCATCTGCCGGGCAATGTGTCTGCATGTACAGATCAAATTCATGGGCCTGGTTTCTCCGGCATCACGCTGCCCGGCAATGCCGATCCGCAATAAATCATTGACAATCTTGGACAGGGATGGTTTTATTTCTGATGTCGCAGTGGGGCCTCGGCCGGTTCGGGAAAGAATGGACGCGCATGGGGGCGTAACAGGCCAGTGTCCCGGATTTTCTCATAAATGTTTTACAGGGCACACCCTGGTTCGCGAAGAGAAGAGATGATTCATGAAAAATACTAACGAGTTGCACGAAGTAGATACAATAGAAATAGTCACCCTGCAGGACAATTATATTGACCTTACCGCAGGCGACAACAGCGGGATCATCACGCGGGCCAGGGTGCTCATGCACGGCAGCCGAAGCGATTCCATAGGGGCGGAGCATGGTTTTTCGGCACTCATACGAACGACGAAGGGTGACGAGATAAAGACGCTCTTGTTTGATTTTGGTTTTTCCGAAGATGGTGCGGTCCGCAATGCCATGATTCTCAACGTCGCCATGCGGCAGGTCGAGGCCATGGTCCTTTCGCACGGCCATTTCGATCACTTCGGCGGACTGGAACGCCTGGTACGCATGATCGACCGGAAAGACGTTCCGCTGGTCCTGCATCCTGCCGCGTTCCGGCCTTCGAGGTATACCAAAAGCGGTACCGGTCTTCGCGAAGATCTTCCGGAATTTACCCGGGAGCGGGTGGCAAGAGCCGGTGTAACGCTTGTGGAGACAAAGGAGCCCCTCTGCCTTCCGGGCGGCCACGTACTGTTTCTCGGGGAAATCGCGAGGAAGACGAGTTTTGAAAAGGGCATG
>CAYTUH010000422.1:0-2853 GCA_964441165.1 uncultured Syntrophaceae bacterium | reverse complement strand
GGCCGACGACGGCCCCATGGGGCCCACACGGATGAAGCTTTCCAAACCGGTTATTGCCGCCATTTCGGGATACGCCGTGGCGGGGGGACTGGAACTCGCCTGCTGGTGCGACCTGCGTGTCATGGAGGAAGATGCCGTCATGGGGGTATTCTGCCGTCGTTTCGGCGTTCCTCTCATTGACGGGGGCACGCAACGCCTGCCTCGGCTTATCGGCATGAGCCGCGCCCTCGATCTGATCCTCACAGACCGCGCTGTAGGCGCCCATGAAGCCCATGCGATGGGCCTCGCCAACCGGATCGTCAAAAACGGAACGGCGCGGGAGGAAGCGGCGCGGCTTGCATCGGAGATTGCACACTTTCCCCAAGTATGCCTGCGGAGCGACCGTGCGGCGGCATACGAAGGGTTCGACCTTCCCTTCGATGAGGCCATGGAACTTGAATTCAACCGGGGTCTCCACGTCGTCGGCAGCGGAGAAACCGGTGCGGGAGCCGCCCGCTTTTTCGAAGGTGAAGGGCGGCACGGAAAATTCTGATCCGGCCCGCCTGCACCGTTCAGGGCTCGAAGTAGATCGGCTTTCCCATCTCCTTGAAGGAGAAATTCTTGAACACGTTGTACCCGTTGTAATCGAGAACACGCAGGTCGTCGGTCTGGTAGAGATCGCCCATTACCACATCGAAATGATGGCCGTACCGCTCTTTCACGATGTCGTAGGGAAGTTCCGTCGCGATAAATTTCCTGATCCCCTTTGATGCGAGCTTTTCGACGAATGAAGATTCCGTGAGTGATTCATACGAGGTCAGGACGAGGATCGGGCCGGTTCCGGTAAAAATGATGGCTACTTTCATCGTCATTTCCTCCACTTTTTTTATGACTCAAGTGTAATGTGATTGCATAATACTGTCAACCGGATAAAAAGGTCAGGCATCCCGGCGACGACGCCAGAGCGGGGCTAGGCGGAGTGAATTACTCACCACCGAAAGGGAACTCAGGGCCATGGCCGCGGCGGCAAACATGGGATTCAGAAAGATGCCGAAGAAGGGATAGAGGAGCCCCGCCGCGATGGGAATCCCGAGGCTGTTGTAGAAAAAGGCCCAGAAAAGATTCTGTTTGATGACGCGCATGGTAAGGGCGGAAAGCTGCAGCGCCGACGATACCAGCAAGAGGTCGTCCTTCATCAGAATGATATCACCCGCTTCCTTGGCGATGTCCGTCCCCGTCCCGATGGAGATGCCGATATCGGCCGTCACCAGGGCCGGCGCATCATTGATGCCGTCTCCCACCATGCCCACAATTCGCCCCTGTTCCTTGAGATGGGCGATGTGCGCCGCCTTGTCCCCCGGCAAGACCTCGGCGATGACCTGGTCGATACCCACGGCCCCAGCCACGGCCCGGGCCGTCGTTTCATTATCCCCGGTAATCATGAGGATATCCAGGTTCATTTCTTTCAACCGGGAGACGGCCTCCCGCGCCGATTCCTTCGGGGTATCGGCCAGGGCGATAACGCCCGCCGCGATCCCGTCGATGGCCAGAAAGGCCGCCGTCTTTCCCTCCGCGGCAAAGGCCTCGGCCTGTTTCCGCAGATCATCGACGGGCACCTCCATCCGGTCCATGAATTTCCCATTGCCGAGCAGTACCTGCCGGCCTCCCAGGGTCCCGCGAATACCCAGGCCGGGAAAGGCCTCGAAATCCTCTACCTCCCCGGGGGAGAGTCCTTCGTCCTTCCCTTTTTCAATGACGGCACGCGCCAGGGGATGCTCCGAGACGGCCTCCAGGGAAAGGGCCGCTTCGAGCAGTTCCTTCCCCTCCCTGCCGGGACCGGCGACAAGGTCCGTCACGCGGGGCTCGCCCCGTGTCAGTGTTCCTGTCTTGTCGAAGACCACCGTATCCAGGCTGAGCGCCTTCTCAAGGCTCTCGCCACCCTTGATCAGGATGCCGCTCTCGGCACCCAGGCCGGTCCCCACCATCACCGCCGTGGGCGTGGCCAGACCCATGGCACAGGGACAGGCGATAATCAGCACTGAAACAAAGTTGAGCAGGGCCCTGCTGAAGACCGGGTCGGGGACGATCCAGTTCCACAGGATAAAGGTGCCCACGGCGATCACCAGCACCACGGGGACGAAGACGGAGGCCACTTTATCGGCAAAACGCTGAATGGGTGCCTTGGAGCCCTGAGCCTCTTCGACGAGCCTGATAATCTGGGACAGCATTGTTTCGGCACCGGTTTTTGTCGTGCCGTATTCAAAGCTGCCGCTCTGGTTGACGGTGCCGGTATAGACGGGGCTCGCCTCATGCTTTTCCACGGGAAGACTCTCACCGGTCAGCATCGATTCATCCACCGATGAACCGCCCTTTATGACCGTTCCGTCAGTGGGAATTATTTCTCCGGGGCGGACGACGATCCTGTCGCCCGGCACCACCACCTCGACGGGCACGTCGCCGACAACCCCATCAACGACCCGGTGGGCAATCATGGGCCGCAGTTCCATGAGGTTCTTGATAGCCCGCGACGTTTTACCCCTGGCCCGCGCTTCCAGCAGCCGCCCCAGAAGCACAAGGGTGACGATCATGGCCGCACCATCGAAATAGACATGGGGCATCGTACCGGGTGCGGCGAAAAAGCCCGGCCAGAGGAGGGCCGCTGTGGAATAGAAATATGCCGAAAGGGAACCGAGGGCGACCAGCGTATTCATATCGGAGGTCTTCTGGCGGGTTGCCTTGAGGGCGCCCCTCAGAAAGCGGTCCCCCACCCAGAAGACCACGGGAGTGGTGAGAACGAAGAGGATTGCCAGCATGACTCTCCGGGGGATGAAGGAAAGAAAGGGGAACCAGTGCTGCATGCTTCCCGCCATGACG
>CAYTUH010000421.1:0-2860 GCA_964441165.1 uncultured Syntrophaceae bacterium | reverse complement strand
GGCACCGGGTCGCAACCCGGCGCCATGGAGAAGCCTGCTGACCTTCGGGAATTATCCCATTGCCGGAGAGGCGGTCTGGGGAGAAGTATGGACCGTCATGACCCATCCAGCGGTTCCGCCGGGCACTTCCACATAGAGCCACCCGTCGGCATGTCCCCGCACCACGACGACGGTGCCCCAGTGAATCCGGGTCATCACGGAATGATGCAGCCCCGGTCCCGACCGCACGTTCAGGATATTGGCGGTTACCCTAACCCGGTCGCCTTCGGCCGTCGTTACCGGGGAAAGAGGTTCACAGATGGGATCCTTCATGACCATATAACCGGAAGGACCCTGCCGATAATAGACCCCGCCGTACCAGTAGTAGGTCGATGAACCGGCAGCTACAACCTGAAAACCCGGCGGCAGGACAGACAGCACGATGCCGACCGGCGCGGTCACGACTCTGTATCCCCGGGGTTCCCGTCTGTAATAGGCCCCACCGTGATAGAAGATCCGGTTCAGTCCGAGGGATATCTCAATGAATCCCTTCGGCATCACCTTCACATGGTGCCCGATCTGCGGCAGGCGGTGCGGTGCAACGGCTTTTCTGTGAGGCGGCGCGGCGAAGGAGACCGTTCCGCTCAAGAACAGCAGCATCGTCAGTAATGCAATTATTGGGATTTTCTTGATTGAATGTTGTTTCATCATGGAACTCCCTTTATGCCATATATGGATAATTTTGTCCCCCCGGTGCCGTGACGCAACAGGTAAAGGCGGTGGCAGCAGATCCTCCAGGGAGCATTCCGAACCGGGTCAGAAAGGAACTGAATCGCGCCGCAGAGACCATGCTCTGCCATGAACAGGGTGCTACCAACCCTTTTTCATCCGCCATGATCATGCCCCTTCCCTCCTATCGTCCTTTGAAAGACTTATTCATGTAGTCGTTCCATCCCGCCGGAAGGTTACAGACCAAAGGGAATAAAAAAGATGGTTCCCGGTAAAAATTCATTATATTGGATAGTTAAAGGGGCTCTTTCTCTACGGCGAAAGATTTATTGTAACCCTTTCCAGCCGTCAAACGACTATACAGGCAAAACAGCAATGGAGGTTCGATAATGAACACAAAAAAAATAGTCTGTACGGCAGTGGTTCTGGCACTGATTTTCACATTCTCATCGGCGGCGATGGCCAGGGGATTCGGTAAATTTCAGGGACCGGGTCGTGGAGGCCCTGAGTTCACGGGCCTGAGGACCGTCATGGATTTGAACTTATCCGACACGCAGCGGGATCAGCTCTCGGCAATTATTGAAAAATACGACCGAAGCAGGGACGAGGCGCGGGACACTCTCATGAAGGCACGCGAGGATCTGGCCCTCCTGATGCATGAGGGGGAATTCGACGAGCAGAAAGTGCGGCAGGCCCATCAGAAGGTCTCCTCGATTCGTGAAGACCTCTATGTGCTCCGGGGAAAATTCTTCACCGAAGTCCGCACCGTGCTCACACCCGAGCAGACCGCCCTCATAAAGGAACGACGGGCGGATCGCTTTGAACAAAGAGCAGATCGCTTTGAACGAAGTGCGGACCGTATGGATCATCGTCGAGCCATGTGGGACAGGCCAATGCCCGGGGCGTGCTTCTTCTAATGACGCATCCCGGCAGGGCGGAGGGCGGAGGGAGGAGAAGCAGTCCTCCTTCCGCCCCGTCCAACAGGAACGCATTTTCGCATTGCATCGCCACCCCTTTTTCATTTAATAATGAGTTGTTTGGAACACCGGTTCACATGAAGGTATGGCACATACATCCGACACAGGTCACGACAGTGAGATCATTCGCCGGGTCATTGACGGGGAGGTGGATGCCTTCGGGCGTCTCGTCACGAAATACGGGGACCATGTGATGGGTATCGTGAAAAACCATGTACCCTACAGCCAGGCGGAGGAAACCGCCCAGGAGGTCTTCCTGAAGGCATACCAGTCGCTGCCCTCCCTGAAGGACGGGAAGCGATTCAGACCGTGGCTCGCCTCCATCGCCGTGAGAACCTGTTATGACTACTGGAGAGCGCAGTACCGGTCCCGGGAAGTGCCACTCAGTTCTCTCACGGAAAAACACCAGGAATGGCTCGAAACCGTCATGACCGATACCTCGGCGGATGCCTTTCGGGAGCAGGGGCGCCGGACCGAGGCGCGGGAACTGCTCGACTGGGCACTGGACAAACTCTCCCCGGAAGAAAGAATCGTTCTTGAGCTGGTTTACCTCGAAGAACGGTCCGTCAGGGAAGCGGCACAGCTGCTCGGCTGGAGTAGCACGAACGTAAAGGTACGGTCATACCGTGCGCGAAAAAAACTGTACCGGTTGCTGTCAACGGTGGCAACCAGGGGAGGAAGACCATGAACGTCTCCGACAACCATAAGGCAAAGATACAAAAAGCGTTTGCAGCGGCCCATGCCGACCGGGAGCAGCCCCCCGCAAGCACGGCCTGGGAGGCCGAAGTCATGCGGGCCCTGCAACGGAACGCTCTCCCGGAGTCGCCCTCAGGGATCGTCCTTTTCATGAACCGCCACCTCTGGCAGATTGTTCCCGTGGCCTGTGCGCTCATACTGGTGCTCTCGGCAATCCTGGTCAATCTGGACGTCTCCCTGGAATATGAACTCGCCCAGGGGTTCATGGCAGACCCCGTTGCCTTTCGGGTGGAACAGTTCTGGGGGATATGAGGAGTGAAATCTATGAATAAATTGAAAATCGGTGTGGCTATAGTTCTTCTTTTCTTTCTCGGGGTTGTATCGGGATCGCTGGGCACCCACATCTATCTGCAGTACAAAATCACCCATTTCATGGAACGGGACCATCCATCGCGGTCCGACCTTCTGCTGGGACGGCT
>CAYTUH010000420.1:1735-2877 GCA_964441165.1 uncultured Syntrophaceae bacterium | reverse complement strand
GGGACCTTCCCCTTTTCCAGATATCCCCCCTCCCTCCAGTTTTTTGCAAGCTCGCCTGCCTCGGGTGCCTCGACAAGCGCCTGAAGACCCTGCTCGGTTGTCGGGTAGCTTCCGTTGTCGAGCCTGTAAAGCTTGAGAGCGGTTTCAAGACTCTCTATCTGTATCCGCGCCTTGGCCTGCCGAGCCTCTTCGGGCCGCCCCATGATGCGGGGGACGATCAAGCCCGCCAGGATACTGAGAATAACGATCACCACCATTAATTCTATCAGGGTGAATCCCCTCTCGCCGCGTGTTCTGTTCATGTCGTTCTCCTGTATTTTTATAGGGTCACTTTTCTTATCGCACCAACTGGTTCATCTCGAAAATCGGAAGCAGTATGGAAACCACGATGAATGCCACGAAGAGCCCCATGACCAGAATCATGATCGGTTCCAGCATGGACGTGATCACCATGATGTTCGATTCCACCTCGTTTTCATAGGTATCGGATATTTTGAAGAGCATCTCCTCCAGATTCCCGCTCTGCTCCCCCACGGCCATCATCTGTATCACCAGCGGGGGGATCAGGTCGCTTCGCAGAAAGGTTGCCGATAATCCCTGACCTTCCTCCACATCTTTGCTCGCATTTTCTATCGCATCGGCGATCAGCCGGTTATCGACCACATTCTTGACGATGGAAAGCGCTGTAAGGAGGGGGACCCCGCTCTGCAGAAGTGTGCCCAGAGTCTGGCTGAATCGCGCAATCGCCATTCGGTGAAGCAGCGGTCCGACAAAGGGCGTTTTCAATTTGATTCTGTCCCAGAGGTACCGGCCGCCGGCCGTTTTGGTAAAGGCATAACGCAGACCCATTATGCCCAGCACGATAATCATAAGAATAAGGAGCCAGAACGACTTGAGAAATCCGCTGAATGAGATGAGAAATACGGTGATGCCCGGTAGTGTCTGATGCATTTCCTCAAAGATCCCGGCAATCTGAGGAACGATGAACGTTGTCAGAAAAAAAAGGACGAGGCTCCCGATCACAAACATGAAGAGGGGATAGGTCAGGGCGGCCCGTAATCGTCCCCTGAGGGCCTGCTGCCGTTCGTTGAAATCGGCAAGCCTTCCCAGGACCACGTTGAGCGCCCCCGAGGCTTCACCGG
>CAYTUH010000420.1:0-1725 GCA_964441165.1 uncultured Syntrophaceae bacterium | reverse complement strand
ACCATATTGATGTAGAAGGGCGAAAATATTCCCGGATAGTGGGAAATGCTCTGGGCAAGGCTGTTGCCTTCGTTTACCTCTTCCTTTATCTGGGCCAGGGTTTTTTTCAACTGGGGATTGACCGTATTTGATATAAGCGCATTCAATGACGGCACGAGGGGGAGACCCGCCTCGAGCAGCGTGGCGAGCTGCCTCGTCATGATGGATACCTCCCGCAGCCCCACCCGCTTGAAGAGATTTCCGACACTCCTTCGTGTGGGAGTCTGGTCTTTAATCTTCGCTGATGTTTCCCGCAGGTCAATGGGGTAAATACTGGTCTCCCGCAATTTCTGCCGGGCCGCACTGATGCTGTCGGCATCAATAATACCCTTTACCCGTTTCCCCTTTGCGCTCAGCGCGCTGTATTCATAGACAGGCATGACTAACCCTCGGAAGATCCGTTTCTTTATCCGTGCCGCATGGCAGAAATTTCTAACACATTAAAAATTCTATTTCAATAAGAGACCGTCGCCACCGCCAGGGGCGTCCCTTTTCCACCCTCCAGGTGATCCGCGGACGTAACAAGAGGTTTCCCTTGAACTTCCGCCTGTTTTGATTTACCGTCCAACTACACACAAAAAAGGAGGCCGTCATGGGTGTAGATTTTTCCATAGAAGGACACATCGCAAAGGTGGGGTTGAACATCCCCGAAACAAAAAATGCCCTGAGCCCCGACGCATTAATGAAGCTCCATACAATATGGGATGAATGTCAGGAAAACGACGATGTCAGGGTCGTCATCCTCTATTCGGGTCTCCCGGATATCTTCTGCTCAGGCATGGATCTGAAGACCGCCATACCGGTACTGACGGCGGCACGGGAACCGCAGACCGCAGCCGAACGCTGGCTTATCTCGCAGGAGGATGCCGTTGGCAGGGCAATGCTGAAATACAAAGAACTCGACCGGCCCGTTATCGCCGCCATTCACGGGTACTGCCTGACGGGCGGATTCGAAATGGCCATGGGGTGTGAACTCAGGATTGCCTCGGAAGACGCCCTCTTTCAGATGCGCGAGACAACACTGGGCATCATGCCCGTGGGAGGGTCGAACGTCTTTCTTCCCATGCAGATAGGAAGCACGCGGGCTCTGGAGATCCTGCTGACCGGCAGCACCTTTCCGGCCTCCACGCTCCATGAATGGGGATTTCTGAACCGTGTCGTTTCAAAGGATACCCTCATGGACGAGGCCATGGCACTGGCGGAACGGATCGCCGGTAACGGTCCCCTGTCGGTCCGGACCATGGTGAAACTTTCCCGGAAAATCCAGGGAATGAGCCTCCAGGAGGCCATGGCACGTGAGATCGAAGCGGGAATGCCCGTCTTCATGAGCAAAGAAGCCCGTGAAGGCGTGCGCGCCCAGAAGGAAAAGCGGAAGCCGAAATGGTGATACAAGCTGTCAGCTAAAAAAAGAATAAAGAATCCAGAAGTAAGAAGTAAGAATAAAAGCAGTGGTTAAAAACAGTTTCGAGTCTGAAGTTTCAAGTTTCAAGTCACCTTCCCCTTCGGGGAATAGTATTTAGGAATTTTGGTGCTGTGAAATTTGCTTTTACTCTGTGCCTTTGTGCCTCTGGTCCTTTGTGCCTGTTTTTTATAGCTGTCAGCTGTCAGGTTAAAAGAATTAAGAATTCAGTAGTAAGTCCAGCCGCCGGCCTGCGGCCGGTTTAATCAGGGATGAAACTTTGATGG
>CAYTUH010000419.1:0-2882 GCA_964441165.1 uncultured Syntrophaceae bacterium | reverse complement strand
GAAAGGATCGGGCAAGGACGGGCCGTCGAAATCATGCGTATTCCCATCCTTGCGGCGGGGACGGTGAAGCAGAACCTGCTCTTCGATACCGTCAACAGGGAGCGCACCTTTGAAAACTTTATCGCCCAGGAAATGGAGATCCACAGGACCGGTACGACGAAATGGAACCGGATCGAAGAGATCAGGCGGAGTGAGACGAAACTGGAATTCACGGTGACACGCTGCCTCTACCACGAATTGACCACCTCTCTCGGTGTGCCTGAGCTGACGTCCCTGGTCTGCCAGGTGGACAATGCGCTCTTCAATTCCTACATGCCCGAAAAGATGATCTTTCACCGCAACGGCCTGAACAGGCGGATCGCCGACGGAAGCAGGGAGTGTCATTTCGTGTGGGAACTGGTGGAGTAGCTGCGTGACGGGTTTCTCTGTTCGATGGCAGGGGGTGGTGCGGCGTCACGGTTGATCGCTTCGACGACTTTCGTTGGTGAGGCCTTCGATCTGACGGTCATGGACGTTGCTGAGCAGCAGGAGGGCAAGGACGGCGCCGACAAGGGCAAGGAACATGTCCGACTGCGTGTCCCAGATATACCCTTGCGTTCCCAGAAAGGCCTCCGCCGATTCACCCGTGAGCAGGGCGACGCCCCACTCGACAAGTTCGTAGGATGCGCTCACGGCCAGGCAGAAGGAGACCACGAAGAGATTGAGCCAGCCTCCCGCTTTGACAGCGTTCGTCCTGACGAGGATTTCCCGTGCGATGACGGCGGGAATGAATCCCTGGGCGAGATGTCCCACCTTGTCGTAGTTGTTCCGTTCCAGGTCCCAGACATCTTTTATCCAGTCGAAGAGGGGAACCTCCGCGTAGGTGTAATGGCCGCCCACCATCAGGATGATGCAATGCAGGAGAATCAGCACGTAGACAAGGGGTGTCAGCCTGAACCGCCGGTAGGTGGCCGCGAGAATCACGAAGCCGAGCAGGGCCGGTGCCACTTCCAGGAACCATGTAAAATAGTCATGGGGGGCGATGGCCGACCAGACGAGCACGATACAGAAAAGGGCAATCCAGAGAATTTTCACGGGCGATCCTTATGCGTTCCGTCAGCGCGGTGTATCGGGAAAGAGCTTCTTCCCCAGGATGCGGGCCTTCTTTCCCGTTCGTTTCGAGATTTGCTGTTTCTGTTTTCTGGCGGCAAGTCCCACGGAAATCACGCCTACCGTATCGGCGCCGAGGAGACCCGCGGCATCTTTCAGAAGTTTCACCATGCCCCGCTGCATGCGGGCCATGAAGGCGGGAGCGGCGGAGGCAGTGACCACCACGGCCTGCCTTTCTTTTCGTTTGTCTCTCACCTTGGGGCTCATCCCGCCCCAGGGCCAGTAGGCGAAACAGACGAGCCGCTCGATGAACTGCTTCATCACTGCTTTTACCGTGCCGAAATTCATGGGTGATCCGAGCACGACGGCCTCCGATCCTTCAAGCTCGTCCAGGATGTCGTCCATATCGTCAGCGGTGGGACAGGTGCCCCTCCGGTGCCCCCTTTCCTGGGTGCAGGTTCTGCAATTCCTGCAGAATTCGATATGCCGGTCGATCAGATATATCTTCGACACCTCTGCCCCTTCCTCCTGCGCCGAAGCGAGGATTTCATCGATCACCGAATCGACGATCCCGCCCTTGCGGTAGCTTCCGACAATAGCCGTTACTTTCATGGAATCTCCCTGCTATCCCGATTGATGGATTCACTCTATAGAATTATGGGGTGGTCTTTCAATAATAAAAATACCATGAATAGCGCCTGCATTTGATGGCGGGATCGTGCTCCGGCGGGTCCACTCCGGAATTTCGCAAAGAAGATGCAAAAAAAAGCATTGAGTGATACAACTCCCCCCACGGTCGATGCGGGGACTTCGATTGCATTCTGCCCGCCGGTCACCATGAAATGAAGCGGAACATGACGATTAAATGAATACGACTTCCTCTCTCGAGAAATTTACCATAGCCACGGTGATGGTCACTTCTTTCCTCATTGCCTTCATGGGGAGTTCCCTGAATGTGGCACTGCCGTCAATCGGCAGGGAATTCGGAAGCAGCGCCCTCATGCTGAGCTGGATCGTGAGCAGCTATATCCTTTCCTCGGCGGCCTTCCTGCTGCCCATGGGGAGGCTCGCCGATCTGGCGGGCCGGAGAAAGGTGTACCTGGGCGGGACGATCCTCTTTACCCTGTTAACGGGCCTCTGCGGGTTTGCCTGGTCGGGACAATCCATGATTATCTTCAGACTGCTTCAGGGCATCGGCGCTTCCATGATCTACGCCACCGGCATGGCCCTTCTGACCTCGGTGATTCCCGAACACAGGAGAGGGTATGCCATGGGGCTTGCCGTGACGGCGGTCTATGTGGGGCTCTCCCTGGGACCGGTACTGGGGGGCGCCCTGTGCGAGCATGCGGGGTGGCGGAGCATTTTTCATCTTACGGGATTCGGCGGGCTGTGCACGGCGATGCTCATCGGCGTCGGATTGCAGGGTGAGTGGGTCGGCGGCCGGGGTGAATCATTCGATTACGGCGGCAGTTTGTTTTACATGAGCGGACTGGTGGCGGTCCTCTACGGAATGTCGGCCATATCCAGCGGGCCCTGGGCGAAATATGTGCTCGCCGCGGGATGCCTGCTCTTGACCATGTTTGTACGGCGGCAGATATCGACGCCCCATCCCCTCATGGATCTGAGACTCTTCAGTCACAACGTCGCCTTTGCCTTTTCCAACCTGGCAGCCATGATCAATTACAGTTCCACCTTCGCCATCAGTTTTATCCTGTCTCTCTACCTGCAGATTGTCCTGGGATACAGCCCCGGAAAAACGGGACTGATATTGCTTGCGCAACCCGTCGTCATGG
>CAYTUH010000418.1:1917-2886 GCA_964441165.1 uncultured Syntrophaceae bacterium | reverse complement strand
AAAGACATGATACGGCGGATATTCGATTTCACCGACGCCACCGTCGACGAAGTCATGGTCCCCCTGTCCAATATCACGGCCCTTTCCGAGAAGACCTCCCTCAAGGAGGCGACGACGCTCGTTGCCGAACGGGGTTTTTCACGCCTGCCTGTGTACCGCGATCAGATCTTCAACATCATCGGCATCCTTCATTCATTCGAGTTGCTCAAGGTCATCCATGAAAAGGATGCAAAAACGCCGACCTTTGAAAAGGGAAACCTCGTGGAGCATTGCATGAAGACCGACATTCTCTATGTGCCTGAAACAAAACTGGCGGGAGAGCTTTTTCTCGAAATGCAGGACCGGCGGCAGCATATGGCCGTCGTGGTGGACGAGTACGGCGGTGCGGTGGGAATCGTCACCATCGAAGATATCCTTGAAGAAATCGTGGGAGAAATAGATGACGAATACCATACTGAGGGAAGGGGGTTCTACAGGAAAACGGGGCCGGGAAAATATCTCTTCAAGGCCTATACGAAGATCGACCGTTTTCGCGAACTGATCCCGCTTAACATTCCTGCCGGCGACTATGAAACGCTGGGAGGGTTCCTCCTGCACAGGATGGGGCGAATACCGAAGCGCAACGAAATGCTGAAAGAAGGCCAGTTCCTTTTTGTCATTCAGGATGCCGACGTAAAATCGATCAAGGAAATCCTCGTCGTGACCCCTCCCGGCATGGAGATCAGGAAACAGTCATGACCTCTCGCATCGGCCGCGACAGAAAGACAGAGGATGCATCCCGGGAAAATCCCCGAAGAAGGGGGTCCTGCTCTTGAGTGACATCACCGCGACAAATCCGCTACGCTTCCGTCATTACAGGATTATTTCACCGATGCCCTTACGAAAGGAAGGATAATGAAGGATACATTCCTGAATTTACCCAGCAAATGCAGCCGGAACAGAAACAAGAAGAAGCACATGAACAGACAG
>CAYTUH010000418.1:0-1907 GCA_964441165.1 uncultured Syntrophaceae bacterium | reverse complement strand
ACCGATGTCCTTACGAAAGGAAGGATAATGAAGGAGACACCGAAGAACGTCCCGGCCGCCGTGATCCTGGCCGCCGGCAAAGGAACGAGAATGAAATCGGATCTGGCGAAGGTGCTGCACCCCCTCTGTGGGAAACCGATGATCCACTATTCCGTGACCCTCGCGCAGAATATCGGCGCGGAACGGATCGTCGTCGTGGTGGGACACCAGGCCGATACCATAAAAACATTGATGAAAGACACGGGTGTACTCTTCGCCGACCAGGAGAAGCAACTCGGCACGGCCCATGCCGTCCTGCAGGCACGGGAAGCACTCCGGAATTTTACCGGCACGGTGGTTATCCTGTGCGGCGACGTCCCCCTCCTCGAAACCGCCACCATAGCCAGCCTCATGGAACGTCACCGTAGCCGGAACGCCGCATTGACTGTTCTCACGGCAATTCTCGACGAGCCCGGCAGCTACGGCCGCGTGGTGAAAGATGGCGACGACCGGGTACTGCGGATTGTCGAAGCGCGGGACGCGGAAGGTGACATACTGAAGATCAGAGAAATCAATACGGGCATTTATTGCGCCGAATCAGGCTTTCTTTTTAATGCACTCTCCCGAATCGATAATAACAATGCCCAGGGGGAATACTACTTCACCGACATTTTCGAGATTGCCGCCCGTGACGGCCGCCAAGCCTTTTCATTCGTCATTGAGAACCCCGTGGAGGCAATGGGTATCAATACGGTGGCCGAACTTGCACGAGCCGACGAAATCATGAAAAACAGGACGGCCTCCCGGTCCGACTGATAGCCACGACAAGTAAAATTCAACAAAACCCCGCCGGCAGAACCCCGGGCAATCAATTGATTATATTGGTGTTACCCGTTTACATCATCGTTCATTTAATTATTGACGTTCCGGCACAAAAGCTGATATGTAAAATACTTTTGAAAAAGGCAGTGATAAAGTTATGAAAAAGAAGAAGGCTTTGTCAGAGATCTTGTTTGCCATCAGTGATTTCAAGCAGAAGTCCCTTTCTTTACACAATCATCAAAGAATTCTAGACATGCCTACACATTGTTCAGGAGGTTTCCCGATATGAAGGACGATAAACTTGTTTTATGGTTTGATGAACTTGAATTGGACGACATTCCCCAGGTGGGAGGAAAAAACGCATCACTTGGCGAAATGAAACGGGAGCTGACGCGCAAAGGTGTCAGTATACCCGACGGATTCGCCGTAACGGCCTACGCCTATCGATACCTGCTGGAATCAGCCGGCATCAGGGATGCAATCGAAAAGGTCCTTTCGGATCTTGACACCCATGACATACATAATTTGAGCGAGCGAGGGGAAAAAGTCCGTTCCCTTATATATAACGCGGAACTGCCCGCCGATCTTCATGCCGCCATTATAAATGCCTATAAAAAACTCTGCGACGAATACGGTGAGAATACCGACGTCGCCGTCAGAAGCTCAGCCACCGCCGAAGACCTGCCCGACGCCAGCTTTGCCGGTCAGCAGGAGACATACCTCAACATTAAGGGAGAAGCCGCCATTATCAACGCCTGTAAAAAGTGCTTCGCCTCGCTGTTCACCAACAGGGCCATTTCATACCGCGAAGACAAGGGGTTCGACCATATGTCCATCGCCCTCTCCATCGGCGTGCAGAAAATGGTCCGTTCCGACCTGGCATCCTCCGGCGTCATTTTCTCCATCGACACGGAATCAGGCTTCCGGGAGGCCATCCTGATTACCGGCTCATACGGGCTGGGAGAAATGGTGGTGCAGGGCACGGTAAACCCTGACGAGTTTTACGTCTTCAAGCCCACCCTGACGGACGGATACCGGCCGATACTCCAGATTCCGGAAAGCAGCTTCATAAGCCTCATACCTGCTTGCTGCAGCCCCGGTATGGG
>CAYTUH010000417.1:0-2897 GCA_964441165.1 uncultured Syntrophaceae bacterium | reverse complement strand
GCGGTACCGGCGTGAACCGGCATCAATCCTCCACCTCCACGGTGATGGTTCGATGGGCATCCTCACCCTGGCGGGGCGGTTCCTCTTCGAAACGCTCGGGGCGTCACGCATATCGGGCTCACTCTGTGATACGGCGGGGATAGAGGCCTGTATCAGGGATTTCGGGTCACTGGACACCAACGATGTGTGCGATCTGGCCAAGGCCCGGGCGATCGTCAACTGGGGAAAGGACCTGTCGCGGTCGTCCGTTCATTGCGCCGCCCTGGTGAGGGAGGCAAGAAAAAAAGGTTCAAAAGTGCTGACCATATCACCGGGTGGCGACGGGAACGGTCCTTTCTCGGACAGGGTGATACGAATTCGTCCGGGAACGGACAGATTCCTGGCGGCTGCCGTTGCCCGTCTCTTTGTGGAACGGGGGATGATCGACGAAGGCATCGAACTGTACACGCGGAGCTGGCCTGAATTTCGCGAGTGTCTTCTGGGCATCCCTCTCGAAGAGCTGTGCCGGAAATGTGATGTGTCTCCTTCCGACGTGGAAAGCACCTTTGAATATTACCGCAGAGAGGAACCGACGGCAACCCTTATCGGGTGGGGATTGCAGCGGTACCGGTTCGGCGGTGAGAACGTGCGGTTCATCAATGCCCTTGCCCTCATGTCAGGCAATGTCGGGCGAAGCGGCGGAGGCAGCTACTTTAATATTTCGTCCCGGCGAAATTTCAATACCACGTGGGCCCTGGTTCCCGGCAGTGAGAGTCTGAGAACCTTTCCGAAGCCCCTCATCGCACAATCCATTCTCGATGCGGATAATCCTCCCGTAAGGATGCTCTGGGTCAACGGGTTCAACCCCGTGACGCAGGCCCCCGATTCCCGGGGGATACGAAAGGCCTTCGAGAAGGTCGAATTCAAGGTCGTGGTCGATGCATTCATGACCGACACGGCACGATGCGCCGATATGGTACTTCCCTGCAAGCTTGCCTTTGAACAGGAGGACCTGGTCGGATCTTTCCTGCACGACTATGTTCATTACGCACGACCCGTTGCTGAAGCTCCCGCAGGTGCCCGCGACGATTTCTGGATTTTCAGCGAAGTGGCAAAGCGACTCGATCCGCCAATCCGCATTCCATCACGTGAAGAGTGCCTCAGGATGTCCCTCGATTCGAAATGGCTTGATGCCGGTCTCGATGAATTGAGGGAGAAGGGTTTCGTGAAGGCCTCTCGTTCCCCCGTCGCCTATGAGGGGATGACGTTCAATCATTCAGACGAACGGTATCATTTTCCCCCGGATCTTCATGACGATCTTCCCCCTTCCCGCGAGTTTCCCCTCCGGCTCCTTACGCTGATACGGAGAGATGCCATTCATTCGCAGCTCTCTCCGGTGGATCAGCGTGGAACACCGAAAGTCTGGGTGGGCCCCGGAAATCCATTTCTTGAGAAGATCGACCGGACCGGAGAGGTCTTCCTGGTATCTCCCCGGGGACGAATGGCCGTATCTCTCGCGGTGCTTCCCGATCTCCATCGGGAAGCCGTTGTGTATCGGCGGGGCGACTGGATAAAGTGCGGTGGCGGAGTCAATCAGTTGATTGCGGCTGAGCTGACCGATATGGGAGCCGCCGCCTCTTATTACAGTCAGTCTGTGCGGCTTGAGAATTGACCCTTTTCCCGGCCGGTGACCGTGCCGCCCCGGATGAACCGCCGCGGCCGGGTTGCCCTGCTAACATGCCGGTATTGCAGGAATTGACGCCCCTTAACCGAAAAGACATATTGACAATGTTACGGTTTTAAACTACAAGAGCGTACTATTAACGTACCGAGGTGAAAAACAGTGAACGAAGCTTTGGCCGTTGCATCGGCAGACCTGGGAAGAACTTTTCATGGTAATGTCCTTGATATGATTCTCGACTCGGGACCCATGGTTCAGTTTGTGCTCCTTGTGTTGATATTTTTCTCCGTTGTCTCATGGGCAATCATATTGATGAAGTACCGGGCGATAAAGAAATCGAAGAAAGAAAACCTTATGTTTCTGGACACATACATGAAGATCAACAAGTTGTCCGAAGTGTTCCCCGAATCGAAGAAATTCAAATACTCGCAGATTGCCGAGGTATTCAGGTCCGGCTATACTGAATTAGTCAAAATTGCGGGTGTCAGAAAAGATTCGCAGGCCGAGAGAGACGCCGGAGAAGACATGACCTCCCTTGAACTGCGGGGACTCGATAACGTGGAACGGGCATTGAACAGGGCCTGTGATTCCGAGACGACAAAGCTGGAAAGTTTCCTTGGCTTTCTCGCCACCACAGGGAGCGCGTCGCCTTTTATCGGTCTCTTTGGTACCGTCTGGGGCATCATGAACGCCTTCAGAGGCATCGGCGTGAAAGGTTCCGCCACCCTTGACGTCGTGGCCCCGGGCATTTCGGAAGCACTGATTGCGACGGCAGCGGGCCTGGCCGCGGCAATTCCCGCCGTGATCTTCTATAATTACTATCTTAACCAGGTCAGAACGATGTCGGGGGAGGCGAACAACTTTGCCTCTGAATTTCTGAACATAATAGAACGGTATTATGTAAAGAGTATCAAACGATGAGAAACAATCGACGGTGTAACGGGAATACCAGGGAACCTGTCGCAGAGATTAATGTGACGCCTCTCGTGGATGTCATCCTGGTACTCCTGATAATATTCATGGTGACTGCCCCGATGATGCAGATGGGGATTGATGTCAACCTGCCGCGGGTGAAGGCGAAGAGCATTGATGTGGGGGAGGAAAAGCTTATCCTCACGATAAGCAATGAAAATGAGATTTACATCAATCGATATAAAACCACCCTGGAAGATCTGACGAAGAAACTGGAGAATATTTTTGCGGCCAGAATCGACAGAGAGATCTTTATGCGTGCGGA
>CAYTUH010000416.1:861-2901 GCA_964441165.1 uncultured Syntrophaceae bacterium | reverse complement strand
CTGGCTGATCCGGAATCCTCCCGTAACGGCCTTGGTGGTCATCCAGATGTCGATTCCGAATCGTGCCACATCGGTTTCCCATACATCCTGCTCGATATAGTATTTGACGATGCTGCTCGACAGGGCAAAATCTCCGCCGATGGGCTGTCGTATCCGCTTTCCGTACAGGGCACGGGTGAGGTTATAGACGATATTGTTGGTGATGGTTCCGTCGTATTTGTGACGGACGTAGACGGGCGCGACGAAATCGAACCCCCTGCCGATCACGGGGTCGATCAAATACTTCACCCAGTCCGGCGTGATGCTTCTCAGGTCGGAATCGACCACCGCGCATGCTTTGACTTTGAGGCGGTTCGCAGACTCGAAGACCGATCGAAGGGCCGTTCCCTTTCCCCCCGGTCCCCGGTATATCGATACGACCTTTTCCTGCCAGGGCTTGATCTGAAATTCCTTGGCAACTTCCCGCGTATCGTCGGTGGAGCCGCCGTCGGCGATGAAAATGATGCTTCGTTTCTCCTTGTAGTGCTTTGCAAGGCCGTGAGTCGCCATCTGGATGACGTGCTCGATCGTCTTCTCGTTATTGAAGCAGGGGATCCCGATCATGATGTCGGCCGACTCGATTTCTTCCAGGCGCTTTGAACTGTATGCCCGCAAGGCGGTATTGTAATGCATTGAAATACCTCCTTCCAACGAAGTCTTACCGGATTATATCATAATGGGATCAATTAGCGAGAGCCCGATATTCACGGCGCGGCATGTCGCAGAGCCTGACGGCGTGAGCTAGCCCCGGGCATTCCGTCAGCCAGGCAGGAGCAGCGTCTTCAACTGCAGGGCGTTCCGGGGGGCGTTTCCCTCGTAGTCATTGTCAAAGTAAAGGTAGGTGTCCCGGTCCCATGCACGGATCTTCTTCGCCCAGTCCTGCAATTCGACGTCGGAATAAGATGACGCATAGAGTTGACGGGAACCGTGCAGGCGTATATAGGTAAAGTCCGCCGTGAGGTGTTCATGGTAGGGAAACCGTCCTGCCGTGTCGGCGATGCAGAGCGCGATATTGCAGTCACGCATGATTCCGAGGGCTTCATCGGCAAGCCAGCTTCCGTGACGGACTTCAAGGGCATACCGGTGGCGCCGTTTTTCCAATTCCGCGCAGAAATCGCGGAAGATGACACCATCGAAGGCCAGGAATGGTGGAAGCTGAAAAAGCACGGGGCCGAGCTTCTGCTCCAGGAGTTCGGCGGCATCGAGAAACCGATTCAGTGGATCCCGGGTGTCACGCATTTTCTTTACATGGGTGATGTAGCGGCTTGCCTTGACCGCCCAGAGGAACCCTTCCGGGGTGCCTCTCCGCCATTTCTCGAAGGTTTCGGGTTTCGGCAGACGATAGAATGTGGCGTTAACTTCCACCGTATCGAAGTGTTCTCCGTACAATTGCAGCCATTTTGATCTGGGTGCCCTTTCGGGGTAAAATACCCCTGCCCAGTGGGGATAATTCCACCCCGATGTGCCTAAGAATATGCGGGGAGACATGGTGACATTATATGGACGATCGCCAGTTCCGTCAATTGCTTGACCGTTTCGATCTTTCCTGGCCCGGGTATCGGAAGGTGCGCGGGGGAGTGAAAAAACGCCTCCAGCGGCATATGCAGGCGCTCGGGTGCCGCAATTTTGAGGATTATATGGCGACACTCACTTCGAATCCCGCGGCGAGGAGAAAACTGGACCGGGTCATGACCGTGTCGATCAGCCGTTTTTTCCGGGACAGAAAACTCTGGGAGATTATGGAAGGTGACATCATCCCGTACCTTATCCGTCAGGTGGATGAAAGGATTTCCGTCTGGTCGGCGGGATGCGCCATGGGACAGGAAGCATACAGTTTCAAGAGGGTATGGAGGGGCCTGGAAGGGAAGAACCCGCGAATGCCGGAACTTCGCATGCGTGCGACCGACGTGGATCCCGGTCTTTTGGAAAAGGCCCGGGCAGGCATCTATACCGCTTCGAGCCTGCGGAAAATTCCCGAGGAATTGAAGAACTCCTGTCTTG
>CAYTUH010000416.1:0-851 GCA_964441165.1 uncultured Syntrophaceae bacterium | reverse complement strand
AATGGTATGCTCGGCAGCGTAGCGAAAGAGATCGTTACCGGGTACGTGACGAACTCAGGGGCGGCATCGAATGGAAGGTGCACGACCTGGTTCGCGATTCCATCGACGGGATGTTTCACCTCCTTTTCCTGAGAAACAGCGTCTTTACATACCATCGGGAACCCGTCCGGACCTCCGTTATGAAAAAGGTCCTGAACCATCTGGAGGACGGAGGAGTCTTCATTATAGGATGCCATGAAGAACTTCCCCCTGCCGGTGGATGTCTTTGTCAGATCTCGTCATGCCCCTCTGTTTTCGTCAAGTCAGATGCCGTCCGTCCGTCTGAAAAAAAGATTTTTGACTTTTCGGAAGTCCCTCTGGTAGAAAATGCGCGATAGTCTTTTTTCGAATAAGAAAGGAACGGGGACTGCGGGGGAGTGCATTAAAAAAGAGAGAATCTTTCAATTCCCCATGTGTCTGTCTTCGTACAATAATTAGAAATCCCTTGATACAGAAATAAACACCACGGAGCGTGGGTCGTCCGCTGCGGTGTGCCGATGAAGAAAAAACGGTGCTCATCTTTCCGGATGCCGCAGCATGGGAAGGCCGTCGGATACGCACCATGATAAGAAGGCGGAGGAACCATGACCATTGATGTCTTGCTGAAGGAACTGCAGCAAAAGAAAGATCGGGCACGTCAAATGGGGGGTGCCGAACGGGTCAGGCGTCATCATGACGAAGGCAACCTCACCGCAAGGGAGAGGATCGATCGTCTTCTCGACGCCGGCAGTTTTTTAGAATTGGGACTCCTCGCCTGTTCCGATATCCCGGGAATGGAAGATAAAACTCCCGCTGATGGTCTGGTCATCGGG
>CAYTUH010000415.1:1433-2908 GCA_964441165.1 uncultured Syntrophaceae bacterium | reverse complement strand
CAGCATATTAGCACATGAGCTGTCTTCCCTAATCCTTCAATCCCTTAATCCTGGCCCGGCTGTCAGCCGTCAGGGAAAAACAAAACAGACCGAAATGCTACAACAAGATTCGGATATGTCATTCCGGAATCCGCGCCAGCGGATATCCGGAATCTATTCTTCCTGGATGCCCGCCCTCGCGGGAATGACGATTTTTTGTAGCTTGCCGATTTATCGGCGTTTTTGTGTAATGCCACACGATTCCCTGCGCTTATCAGCGCAAAGCCTGATGAATCAGGCAACTACATTATAGCTTTCAGCTCTCAGCCATCCACTTTCTTCAATCCCTCAATCCCGTCTCACTTCCCTATACAGAACTCCGAAAATATCCGGTCCAGGATTTCTTCATTCGTCGTTTCCCCCACGATTTCGCCCAGGGCTTCGAGGGCCTGGCGGAGATCAAAGGCAGGGAATTCGGGGGAAAGGCCTTCTTCCATCCCCTCCTGCGCCTTTGCCAGCAGTTCCGCGGCTTTTTCGAGGGCCTGCTTGTGGCGAAGGTTCGTGACGACCCACTCGGATGCGGCTGAGTGTTCCCCGGCAGTGGCGAAGTCGTAGATTTTCTCTTTCAGTTCCGCTATTCCCTCACCAAACTTCGCCGATATCCACAGGGGGTCCCCGTCGTGCAGCAATGCCCTGGACTCCTTATCAGTAAAGGCGTGGGGAAGATCGCTCTTATTGCACACGGCCATTACCGGCCGCTCCCGGTTGCGTTCGACAATTTCATAATCCTCACTGGTCAGGGGACGGCTTCCGTCAAGGAGAATGATGACCAGGTCAGCCGATGATACTTTCTGCCAGACGAAATCGATTCCCTCCCGTTCGATCTCTTCGCTGCATTCCCTGATTCCCGCCGTGTCGGTAAACACCACAGGGATGCCCCTGATCGAGACGGTTTCCTCGATGAAATCCCGGGTTGTCCCCGGTGTCCGGGTCACGATTGCCCGCTTTTGGCCGAGCAGACGATTCAGGAGGCTCGACTTGCCTACATTCGGTTTACCCGTTATGACCACGGAGAATCCTTCGCGATGAAGTTTCCCTTCGCGGTATGTGGCAATCATATCGCTGATATCAAAGGAGATTGCCCGAATCTTCAGGGCAAGCCCCTCCTCTGACTCCGGATGAACGTCTTCTTCGGTAAAGTCGATGGCAATTTCCAGATGTGCCAGCGCATCGACAAGGGTGTTCCGGATTTCCCGGATTTTGAGAGAGAGGTTCCCCTTGAGATGAGAGAGCGCCATGTCACGGCCCCGCTCGGTTCGCGCCGTGATCAAATCCATGACGGCCTCTGCCTGGGAGAGATCGATGCGGTTGTTCAGGAAGGCCCTGCGCGTGAAGTCTCCCGGACCGGCAAGACGGGCGCCTGAATTCACCACTTCTTCCAGCACGTTTCTCAGCACCAGGGGACCGCCGTGACAGTTGATTTCAAGGGTGTCGTC
>CAYTUH010000415.1:0-1410 GCA_964441165.1 uncultured Syntrophaceae bacterium | reverse complement strand
GTATGGGGCTTCCTCATGATCGACACCATTACCTCGTCGATCATTGCGCCCGTATGGGGAGAGATTATTTCACCATGATAGAGATGATGACTCTGAAGTTGTTCGATGGGCTTTCGCGGCCTGAAGAGTTTACTGCAGATTTCTTCGGCCTTCGGGCCGCTGACACGGATAATGCCGATTCCTCCCACACCGGGCGGCGTGGCTATGGCGGCTATCGTCTCTTCCTGAAACACGATCACCCTTCACGTGTAAATGACGGCATTTCCCGTGGTACGTCACACCCCGTTCCACGAAGACCACTTCTGTTCTTTTCCCGACCCGCCCAGTCATCGTGACGAACCGGGAATCCCCATCGACGGCTTTTCCGCCCCCGTCGAAAAAGGGGACGGCATGAGAACCGACATATGGAGGAGTGCCGCCGGGTTTGTGAAGCCTATCTTTTCCTGCTGGGGACTATGACCACCTTTTTCATGGCACCGTCTCCCCGGCTCTTGGTTACAAGCCCTCTGGCGTTCTGAAGGGCCAGATGAATCACTCTTCGGTCATGTGCATTCATCGGGTTAAGTGTAATGGGTTTACGTGTCCGCCTGACCTTTTCGGCCAAACGTTCTGCAAGGGCAATCAGATTTTTCTCTTTCTTCTCCCGGTAATTCTCCGTATCGATGATGATGCGTTTCCGCTCTGCTCCGTTCTTGTTCATGGCCTTATTCACGAGATACTGCATGGCATCCAGGGTCTGTCCGCCCTTTCCGATGAGTATGCCGCTTCCGTCACCATCTATGTTCAGCACGATATAATCGTTAACTTTCGTTGCCTGCGTCGGAAAATCGAATCCCATGTGATTCAGAATTCCTTCAAGCATTTTTTGGGCTTCGACGGCCGTTTCGTCGTCGGACGCATCAAGAGGCTCCACGCTTCCGGAGACACGAGCCGGCGCGGCAGGCTTGTGTTCTTCAACGGCGGCGTGTGTGTCGAACGCCACATCCAGGTTCAAGAGGCAGGCGCTGACCCGGGCCTTCTTGCCACCCATAAAACCGAAAAGACCCTGGGAACCCTCCGCCAATATTTCAATATTCAATTTTTCTCTCGGCACATTGAACTCATTACAGGCCCTTTCAATGGCCTCGTCAATGGTCTTTCCTTCGAATTCTCTTGCATCTTGCATGACTGCTACCTCGTACAACTAAGTTTTCTGCTTGTTGATGTAATACTGCTGGCCGATGCTCAGTATGTTGTTAAACAGCCAGTAAATAACCAGACCTGAGGGGAAGTTTAAAAAGAGGAATGTAAAGATCACGGGCATCCACATCATCATTTTCGCCTGCATCTCGTTTCCACCGGGTGCGGGGCTCATTTTCTGCTGGAGAAACATGGTCGCGCCCATAATGATGGGCGTGATGTAATAGGGGT
>CAYTUH010000414.1:1028-2926 GCA_964441165.1 uncultured Syntrophaceae bacterium | reverse complement strand
GGCCCCCCGTACCTGCAGGAACTCGTCCGCCACCACCTGTCGGGACAGATGAAACTGGCACCGGAGCATTCCGAGACAACCGTGCTGGAACTGATGGGGAAACCGGGCAGAAAGGACCTGATTGCCTTCAGAGACCTCTTCTACCGTCTCACACAAGAGGACGGAAAAAAACAGTTTCTGACCTATTATCTCATCGCCGCCCATCCCGGCTGCAGCGACAACGACATGGGGAAGCTTCGGTCATTCGCCATCGGGGAGCTGAAACTCCTCCCCGAACAGGTGCAGGTCTTTACGCCCACGCCCTCCACCTATTCCACCCTCATGTACTGGACGGAACGGGACCCCTTCACCGGGAAACCCTGCTTTGTGGAAAAGAGCGTCCGCGGCAAAGAGAGGCAGAAACATATTATAGAAAACCGACGGGACATGAAGGGGAGATCGCACACCATTCCCCACAAACGTTCTTCCCCCGACGGGTGAGAAGCAAGGAACTGCAACGCATGTAACAGAACATTACGTCAAGGAGCAGCAGATGAAGAAAATCGGTCTGATCGGCGGCCTGGGACCTGAATCGACGGTCGATTACTACAAATTGATCATCGATGCCTTCAATACACAACACGTTGAACTGGCATACCCGGACATAATCATTTACAGCGCCAATCTCAATGAATTCATGAAAATCATGGAGCGCGGGAATTTCGATGCCTTGACTGACTGGCTGCTGAATATGATTGAGATTCTGTATCGGGCCGGCGCGGACTTTGCCGCCATCGGATCGAACTCACCCCATATCGTCTTTGAGGAAGTAAAAAGACGGTCCCCCCTGCCGCTCCTGAGCATCGTCGAAGCAACCCGGGGAAAGGCGCAGGAGCTGGGATTGAAGCGCCCGGGGCTCCTGGGAACCATATTCACCATGGAATCGGACTTCTACCAGAAGGTCTTCGATGAAGGCGGCATGCCCCTTACCGTCCCCGGAAGGAATGACCGTGTCTTTATACAGGAAAAGCTCTTTTCGGAAATCGAGATGGGAATCATCAAGGATTCCACGAGAGAGGACTTTTTAAGCATTATCAGAAAAATGATCGATACCGATGCCATCGATTCGGTGATCCTCGGGTGTACCGAACTTCCCCTGATTCTCGATCACGACGCTTTCAGCATCCCCTTTCTCAACACGACGGCGATCCATGGGGAAGTCATCGTGAACTACTGTATCGAAGGGTAAGGAAGGGGGAAACATCGAAGGGCTAAACGGGAAAGAAGGCTCGAACTCAATTACGTAAAAGGGAGGAACGATCATGGGTTCTGATTTTTCATCAATCCTGAAGGTTCTTCTGGCGGAAGGCCATCTCTTTTCGGAACACGCGGGGCTTGACGGCACGGGATTACGGAAGGTCGGCCCCGTTCAGTATGCCGTCCACTGGCTCTACGGCGTTTCGGAACCGGTAATCCTCCGGGTCGTGGACTTCATCCTGCGGCGGCGGTTCCTGACGGAAACACCAATCGGGAAAAAGATCCTCTACCTCATCGCCGCGGTGAGCTGGTGCTTTCCCCACGGCATTGTGGTTACCACCGAGGCGGCGTGCCGGATGATCGACTTCGTCGAAGAGACCGAGGGGCCCAAGGGCGCACGCATCGCCGTGGGTCCCTGCGTCTGCCAGCGTGCCATGAACCGGTGGCAGGAACCCTCGAAAAAGGACATGGTCCTCCTCTACGGCGCCGACATCTACTACCACCTCAATATCGGCTACGAACTGATCACGGCGCCCGAGGCCAAAGAGATGCTGAAAGCATTCAACAGGGCCGGCCTGGTGCACGTCATCGACTTCTGCCTGCAATCGTTGACAACGAATTAGATAAAATTTGTGAGGTTAATCCAAAAGCTATAGAGATGA
>CAYTUH010000414.1:0-1018 GCA_964441165.1 uncultured Syntrophaceae bacterium | reverse complement strand
GATCTGCAACTGCGAAGACAAGATCTGTGCCCCGATGCGGGTCTACCTCCACACAGGCAGGATCATTCTGCCGGGACCGGAAATAATCACTCATGACTTATCATCGTGCCTGGGCGCCGAAAAATGCGGCAAGTGCATACAACGATGCATATTCGGTGTGAATATGACCGCACCGGACCAAACCATCACCCTCGACACCTCAAAATGCATGGGCTGCGGGCTCTGCGTCGACACCTGCCCGGGAAAGGCGCGGCACATGACCCATCGGCCCGACTACGGCCACGATCATCAGATTGCATCGGAGATATTGTTGGGGAAAATCGGGATTGAGGGATTGAGGGATTGAGGGATTAAGGATTGAAGAGAGTGCCAGAGCAGAAAGAGTTTCGAATCTCGCGTTTCGGGTTTCGAGAAGTACAATCTACACGGTCATTGCGAGACCGCCCTCGGCGGGCGTGGCAATCTGTTTTTTATTCTTTTTCTGAAAGCTGACAGCTTTATAGAGGATTAATGGATTACGGATTGAAGGAGTAAGAAAAAAGTTTCGGGTTTCGAGTTCCCTTCCCCATCAGGCAATTCTACTCAGGTACTTTGGTACTCTGGAACTTTGCTATACTTTGAATGCCGCGTTGATCTTGAACATCCTCGTGGCGGGCATGTTGAGTATGTCGGTGATGCCGGTCTTGTTCCGCACTTCATCGAGAAAGGACTCGATCTCCTCGCTGGAGGGCGCGATGACGGTGAACCAGATATTGTATTCATGATCGCGCCGGTAGTTGTGGGTGACGCCTTTGTGGGCATTTACGATTTCGACAAAAGCCGGCACCTTTTCCTCGGGAACCCGAGCCGCACAGAGGGTGCTCACACAGCCCAGCCGTCTCGGATCGAAGACGGCCCCCACCCTGCGGATAATCCCCGATTCCTTCAGCTTCACAACCCTCTCCAGCGCCTCGTCCTCGCCGATACCCGCCAGTTCACCGATGCGATGGCCCCGAGCAAGTTTGCCATGACCAATCCG
>CAYTUH010000413.1:0-2938 GCA_964441165.1 uncultured Syntrophaceae bacterium | reverse complement strand
GGCATGAAAGAAGTGTTGATTCTTCACGTGATTGACCGGAGGGGACCGAGTGATCTTGCCTGGTATGCGACAAAGGACCTTAACGGAATTCAGCAGGACCTTGAAAAAAAGGCGGCAAACGAAATTCACCTCATAGAAGAGGATTTGAAAAAGAGAGGACTCACGGTGAAGGTGACGATCCGGCGGGGTGGGCCCTATAACGAAATCATGACGGTTGCCGAAGAAGAGGACGTGTCGCTCATTGTGACCGGAGCCCGTGGTACGGGGAACTTTGAAGAACTCTTCCTCGGTTCCGTTTCCTACCGGGTGGTGCGAAGGGTGAGAAAACCCGTTCTGGTGGTCAAAAAGTAGCCGGAACGAGACTGCCTCGGGCTGATATCATTTCAGAAACATGCAAAAGGGACACCCGTCAGGGCGAGTGTCCCTTTTGTCGTCCTTAATCCCCGCTATTCGGCATTGTTTGAGACCTTTGAGGTGCGGCCGCATAATCTATGTAGTATGGGGCGATGCCGCGCATGGAGAGACTGCGGCAGGATTCCTGCCGTATCGGAAGAGTGATCCGCTCATCGCCCTCTTCACTCGGTGCAGTGGAATTATTTCCATGCATAATTCAAGCAGAGTGCCACCCAGCGCTCATCATGTATTCTGATGAAAATTCATGCCATCAGGCACATGGCGGCTATACGGCGTGCTTGGATATGTCGGGGAAGTTGCAGGTGGAAAAAAGAATCGGGGAGCGGGTTTTACACCCGCTCCCCGATTTTATTTGGCGTCCCCACGGGGAGTCGAACCCCGGTCGCCGGCGTGAAAGGCCAGTGTCCTAGGCCTCTAGACGATGGGGACAAAATAAAGGCCACAGTTTATCCAAAATGAATGAAGTGCGACTTATATATCGTTACCCCTTCTTCTGTCAAGCAAGAAAATGGCCGGGAATTGCCTTAAATATTGCGAGATGCCTTTCTTTCCGGTTGAAAATGAAGGACAGATACATTACATAGAGCTGCCGGGCAGTTCATCTGATTTCAAGGTGGATGGGGCTGCCGGTCCGGTCCTTCCATAACCGAATATTTCATGATCTGTCGCCAGAGAGGATGTTGATGCAGGAAGATAATAGATACCAGATACTTGTTGTTGAGGACGAAACTATCATCGCGCGGGATATTCAGAATAAGCTTCATCGCCTGGGCTATAATGCACCGGTCGTCGCCGCCTCGGGAGAAGACGCAATCGCCAGGGCGGAGGAACTGCGTCCCGATCTGGTACTCATGGACATTGTGCTGAAGGGTAAGGTTGACGGTATTGAAGCGACTGAGGAGATTAAAAGTCGATTCGATATACCGGTGGTCTATTTAACGGCCTATACCGACGAAAAGACCCTTGAAAGAGCAAAAGTGACCGAACCCTTCGGGTACATGTTGAAACCCTTTGAAGAGCGAGAGCTTCACAGTACCATTGAGATGGCCCTTTACAAACATCAGGCGGAGAAACGGTACCGGGAAGAAGTTTCAAAATTAATGCGCAGTCTCGAAGAAACGGTTAATGCGCTGGCGGCGACGGTGGAAATTCGTGATCCCTATACGGCGGGGCATCAGCGGCGTGTCGCTTCTCTCTCTCTGGAAATCGCCCGGGAAGCGAAGCTTCCCGAAAATGAAGTCAAGGGTATCTATCTTGCGTCGCTTATTCACGATATAGGAAAGATAACCGTGCCCCCCGAAATTCTGAATAAACCGGGTCGAATATCCCAAACGGAGTTTTCCATTATCATGACCCATTCTGATGCGGGATATACCGTACTCAAGGACATCGCCTTCCCCTGGCCGATAGCGGAAATGGTGCTGCAGCATCATGAACGATCAGATGGCTCGGGATATCCTCGGCACTTGAAGGATGGAGATATCCTCTCCGGCTCAAAGATCATAGCCGTGGCCGATGTGGTGGAAGCCATGTCGTCGCACCGCCCTTACCGCCCGGCGTTGGGGATCGAGAGGGCCCTTGCGGAAATCTCGGATAAGCGGGGAAGCCTTTTTTGCCCGCAGGCTGTCGATATCTGTTTAAGACTTTTCAGTGAAAAGGGATTTACCTTTGAAGGTATATGAGACGTAACCCCGGGGGAGGGGCGACAGTCTATGCACTGCCTTGTGCCGTAGTTTCTTCCGCCTTTTCCTGATTCCTCCTCAATAGATTATTTCCCTTCAAAGACCACCGGTTCACGCAGAATCAACTGCTTTCCCCGGAGCGCGCACCGGGCGATATCGGGGTGCGTCTCCTTGAGGGACGAAATCTGCTGAAGGTTGTCGGCGGTTCGAGAAACCAGCATGGCAAAATCCCCCTCGGCCACTTTCAGTGATTCGATGATTTGAGACCATTCGGTCCCCCGTGCCCAGTGGTAGATTGCAACGGAGGGCCAGAACGGAAGAGGATGCACGTCGAAACCGGCATCTTTCATTCTCTCCATGAGCGGCTCTGCTGTTTCAGTGACAAGCCGGATCGCACGTTTCAGCTTCTTCGGAATCTGTTTTTTGTAGAGCGCAATTTCTTGATTTCTGTCATAGACGAACATGGCGACAATTGCCGAGAGAAGGGTCTCGTCATCGACGGGGAATGCCTTCCGTCTCAGGCACTCGGCAATAAGAAGAGGCTGGTCGAGCCGTAACTGGGACGCCCAGAGCCCGTCGTCCGTCAATTGTCCCTGCCGGTTCACGAAGCCTTCCGACTGTAGAAAGCTCAGATGGCGGTTGAAGTCTTTCTTGAGGCTCCGCCGTATTCGTTTCTGTTTCTTCCTGTCCTGATAGTCCGCCAGCGACAATTCGAAGATGTCCCGTATTTCGTCAGGCGCATGGGAAAGAAGGAGATTGAGCGTCATCGAAAAATCGCTGCGGATCCTGCTCCTGATGTCATCGGGTTTCTGGAAAAAGAGCGTTCTGATGTGCTGCAGGTC
>CAYTUH010000412.1:258-2942 GCA_964441165.1 uncultured Syntrophaceae bacterium | reverse complement strand
AGTCCCTGTCACCATGCCGTCTACAAGCTGAAACGGACCGGCCTCCCCCTGCAGTTTCTCCCCATTACCAACATCGATCCCACTATCGCGCCGGCGGGGACGCACCTCTTCACCGGCGGCTGCCCCTGCGAACTGGACATCACCGACAGAACACTCATGGAGGAAAAAGCGGCGGCTCAGAAAGAGGACCTGAAGGAACTCTTTCCCGGCATATGGGACACCATTGAATGGGCCGTCAAGGGGACCTTCACGGGCATCGACGGCATTGCCCGGCGGCCCCGGTGCGTGGGAGTTTTCAGGCCGGGCAACAAAGCGCCGGGCACGGAAGGACTCTATTTTGCCGGTGATACGGTGCGGGGACGGGGCGTAGGGATGGATTTCGCGGCACGCTCGGCCGTGCGGTGCGTCGAAATGGTACTGGGGGAAAACCTGAGCATCGAATAGAAAAGGAAATCCCGGATTGCGATGCATATCATCCGGCGGAGAAAACAGCTTCTGAAAGCTGAATGGTTCCTGAGGATCGAGAAAAACAGAAATAATATAAGAGCATCCAGGGGTTCTTATTTGGGGGGGCACCCCTGGATGCGTGCCTAACAAAAAGGAAGGATTAGGCTCTTATATCTTTATCATTGTGGCGCCTAATGTCAATGGGAAATATCGCCAAAAAGAATGAAACAAGGTCTATGCACTTGATTTTTTTACAATACTTGAACGATTTGGTGAATTAAAAGAGTGAACTGCAATCAGCCATCAGGGGCAAGAACATGCAATATGATTTTGCGTAATTCCTTGCTCTGTTCCCTGTTCTTCCTTTCGCCCCATCAGACAAAGACCTTTTCCTGCAAAAATCAAGTACTCTTTGTCAAGGTATCACTGATACAGGATAATCGGGGAAGCGACAGTACGCCACACACCGATTCATCTCCCTTGAAAGGGCTGTCTCCTTGTCGCGTGAACGTGTTTGTCTAATAAAATTCCTGCCGCGAGTCTGTCCATTCCAAACCAGTTGCAATTCGGCACTTTAACCCTTGACTTTGTACATATGCCATACTACAGTTTGTAAAAATCGATCCCGGGGAAGTGTGGTTCCGCCGGGATTTTTTATCTAAGTACTTAATTTTGTAGTGCAATGAAAGCCACCTGTCTGCAGAGTTCGGTGGCTTTTTTGTATCAGTTGCTGTGTTGGTACCGTCGCGGTCTGTGTGTCGGTACGGAATCAGAAATCCTATCATGCCCCATCATTAAAGGGAGGTATTCTTCATGACACAACCAATAAAAGAAGGTGACACCATCAAAGTAAACTACACGGGGAAATTCCCCGACGGTGAGATTTTCGATTCCTCCGAAGGGAAAACCCCGCTTACCTTTACCGTCGGAGCAGGCCAGTTGATCAAGGGCTTCGACGATGCCGTCATCGGCATGAAGACCGGGGAAAAGAAAACCTGTACCATCTCTCCCGAAGAAGCATATGGCGAACGCAGCGAAGATCGCATCATCGACATGCCCAAGGCAAATATCCCCCCTGACATGAATCTTGAAGAAGGCATGGTAGTCCAGTTGGTGGACCAGAACCAAAATCCCATTCCCGCCATCATCCATGAGATATGCGATGAGGTGATCCGGATGGATGTGAATCATCCCCTCGCGGGCAAGACGCTCATATTCGACATCGAGATCGTCGAAAGGGAATCGAATATCATTGTGTAACGGGGGAGGCACCCTATCGTGACGTCGTGAGGACCTTTGCAGCGCCGATACAAGGCGAGGCGCGTCCCTCTTCCACGATTCCTTTTTCAACCGGAAATGGTCGAAAATGAGGCGCGCCGCTTTTTGACCGATACCGGGGAGACATGCCAGGTCGTCCAGACCGGCGTCGCGCACCCTGTCGGGACTTTTGAAGTGGCCCAGCAATATCTGTTTCCGTTTGACCCCCACACCGGGAATGTCGTCAAGGGACGATCGGAGATCCTCCTTTTCTTTGACGGTACGGTAGTACGCCACGGCAAAGCGGTGGGCTTCGTCCCTCACGCGCTGCAGCAGAAAAAGCGCCTTTGGATGCTTCGTGAGATCGAGGGGATTCTTCCTTTTGGGCAGATAGACCCTGTCCTCGTCTTTTCTGATAATCCGGCGATCCGTCCCCGGCATGATCCGTGATTCCTTGGCCAGGCCTAGTGTATCGATATTGCTGATACCGAGGTCCGAAAGCACGGAAAGAGCAATTCCGAGCTGCCCCTTTCCACCGTCGACGACGATCAGGTCGGGCAGGTCGTCCCCCTCCCGATACCGCCGGGTGAGGACCTCACGCATCATGGCGTAATCGTCGGCGTCGTTCTTCGTCCTGATCCTGAAACGCCGATAGCCCGATGTATCGGCATCTCCGTCCTTGAACGTCACCATGGACCCCACGGCGTATCGTCCCCCGATATTCGAAATATCGAAGCATTCAATCCTCCGGGGAAGTCGGGTAAGATGGAGTGAACCGGCGAGAGTTTCCAGCACGGTCTCCTTTTCTTCCTCGCGATCCCGTGCCTCGGACAGGGCATTCTCGGCGTTTTTCTTCGCCACCTTCAGAAGGTCGACCCGGGCACCCCGCCGGGGAATCACGAGAGAAACCTTTCTGCCTTTCTTTTCTGTAAGCCACTCCCCGATGACGCCTTTGTCCTCGATTTCCTCCGGTATGACAA
>CAYTUH010000412.1:0-222 GCA_964441165.1 uncultured Syntrophaceae bacterium | reverse complement strand
CGGCGTCGGACTCCTTCGACGTGAAAGGAGGGAACTTCCGCTGTCCCACAATCGTACCCTTCCTGATGAAGAGGGCGTAAAAGAGCGCCTGCTCACCGGAACGGACAAAGGCAAATACATCCTGGTCCCTGAAAAAAGCGGACACGACACGCTGCTTTTCAAGAGTCGTCTCGATGGCATTGATCCGGTCCCGCAGGAGGGCCGCTTCCTCGAAGCGCATCT
>CAYTUH010000411.1:0-2945 GCA_964441165.1 uncultured Syntrophaceae bacterium | reverse complement strand
CATTAGTAATTTGTTCTGCAATTCTATTTGCTTTCTATGAAACTCGTCGTTGAGGTTCTCGATGAACCCTTTTCGGCGCTCGACGCCAATACCCGGAGAAGCATGCGTGACGAGTTGAAAAATCTGAGAACCCGGCTTTCCATCCCGATCATTCATGTAACCCACGATATTGATGAGGCCCTTTTCCTCGCCGATGATGTGCTTCCCCTCGTGAACGGACGAATCGTCAGAAAGTGGATGCTCCAGTTCATGCTGAAGGAACGAAGCCGGAGGGAGACATCGGCAGTCGATTACAAATACGGGTTCAGCCAGTACGACGGTTTCGACCGGTCCGTACTCTATGATTCCCTGGAGGGTGAAAATTGACGAATGTAGGCATCTATACCTTTGAGGAATATATCCACCTGGTAAAATCCTTTCACGGGAGCGTCGCGCCGGGAATCATCATCGGAGGCTTCATGGTCCAGCTCGCCCGGAGCCGGATGCCGGAGAACGTCCTCTGTGACGTGCTCTGCGAGACACCCAGCTGTCTTCCCGACGCCGTTCAGCTTCTGACACCCTGTACCATCGGGAACGGCTGGCTCAAGGTCGTCAATCTCGGCCGATATGCCGTCAGTTTTTATGACAAGTATTCAGGAGACGGCATCAGGGTCTTTCTCGATGCGGCCAGGCTGGATGAGTGGCCGGAGATCAGGAACTGGTTCCTCAAGCTGAAACCCAAGAAAGAGCAAGACCTGCAGGCACTCCTCGATCAGATAAAGGACGCGGGGTATCGAATTCTGAGTTCACAGGAGATCGCGGTACAACCGGAGTTCCTGGAAAAGCGTAGCAAGGGGAAAAGGATCGTCCTCTGTCCCCTCTGCGGTGAGGCCTACCCCGAACGGGACGGTCCGCTCTGCAGGGGGTGCGGTGAACAGTCCCCCTATCGCAAACAGGAACGCCCCACCGAGGGAAGCGGTCCCGACGTGAAGGCCGTTCCCCTCGAGAACGCCATAGGGATGACCAGTCTTCACGACATGACGAGGGTCATTCCCTTTGAGACGAAGGGTCCTGCAATCCGCGCCAACCATGTCATAGGAGCCGACGATATCGATCTGCTCAGAAAGATGGGAAGTGCGCGCATCTATGTCAAGGAGATGGCGATCCCTGATGAAAACTGGGTCCATGAAGATGATGCGGCTCTCGCCTTTGCCGCCGCCATGACGGGTGATGGTGTACGCTTCAGTGAAAGACCGAGCGAAGGAAAGATAACCTTCTGCGCCGAGAGGGAAGGCCTTTTGATTGTCGATGCCGATCGTCTCTTTTCTTTCAACCTGATTCCCGATGTCATGTGCGCAAGCCGCCGTCATGGGACCTTCCTGTCGAAAGATTCAGCTATCGGGGCAACACGCGCCATTCCTCTCTATCTCTCGAAGGAGCTTTTCAACAAGGCCATGCAGGTGATCGGCGATCGCCCCCTCTTTCAAGTAGAGTGTCGTAGGCATACTGGTGACGGGATCGGAAGTGGCGAGCGGGCTCGTGGAAGACCGTTTTGCGCCCCTGGTTCGTTCAAAGCTCACGCAATTGGGTTGCGACACCTTCCATCAGCGCATCGTTCCCGACGACCGGAAGGCCATTGCAGAAGGAGCGGCCGAACTGATCGATAAGGGAATCGACCTGCTCGTTACGACGGGTGGGCTGTCCGTCGATCCTGACGACGTAACCCGGCAGGGGCTCGTCGACGCCGGTGCCACTCATATCCTCTATGGTACTCCGCTGTTGCCGGGCGCCATGACCCTGACGGGGCGAATCGGTTCGGTTCGCCTGATCGGCGTCCCCGCGGCAGCCCTTTACTTCGAAACCACCAGCTTTGATGTACTCATTCCCCGTCTCTTGGCGGGACTCGATATCACCCGGCACGATCTCGCCCGCCTGGGGCACGGAGGCTTCTGCCTGAACTGTGAGACCTGTGTCTATCCTCTCTGTCATTTTGGAAAATAGTTGCGGCAGGACGGGTTTTTTTAACTCCCCGGCAGAACCTTGCCGGGATATTTTTCTCTGAATTTACGGAAGATCGGGCTCTCGAACTAACGGTCCCCGGAATGGTCGGCACTGCGGCTATCTTTGTCAAAGTGACGCAATTTCTTACTGGTTTTTGAAATCAAATTATTCAATTCATCTTCCAACGCTCTGAATTCGGCCAGAAGCGTCCGGGCGTCATCGGTCAGTTGCAGGGCTTCGCCTGCCTGGCGGTCTACCAGTTTGATGCCCAACCGTTCTTCGGAGGCTCTGAGTCTGCCCCAGGATGCCCGGTAGGACATTTTCATTTTCTTCGCGGCGGCATTCAGGCTCTTGCATTCATCAATGGCTTCCAGCAATTCTCTTCGTCCTTGACCAAAGACGACGCGATCGTTTCGTTCCAGCCAGATTTTGTATTTTATTTCCAAAAATGAACTCCTCACAACTGTTGACGTTAAAACATACTGTCTGCAGTTTTCGGTTACACCATGCGCGATCGCTCAAGGAGAAAGGGCAACCACCGCATTTAAAGGCCGGAGTAATCGTATAAGATTATTTATCAGATGTAACCGCCGACCGCCCAACCGTCAGTTGAGTTTCCGGGCCTCTTTTATCAGATCGTAGGCCGCCTTGATATCCTGTGTCTTTTCAGTGGCAAACTTCATCATCTCTTCGGGCAGTCCCTTGGAAACAAGCTTGTCGGGATGGTACTGTGACATGAGTCGTCTGTATGACTTCTTGATGTCGTCTTCCGAGGCTTCCTCGGAAAGTCCCAGCACGCCGTAGGCGTCCTTGAGGCGGGAGCCATCACCCCCGTATTCCCCGTCAAAGTCAGCATAGCCGCCTGCCTGCTGTCCGGCCTGCATCATTCGTATGATGTGCTCGAATTCAGCCGCTGGATATCCTATGCGTTCGCAGACGTAAAAAAGAATGCGCCGTTCAGACTC
>CAYTUH010000410.1:0-2953 GCA_964441165.1 uncultured Syntrophaceae bacterium | reverse complement strand
CATCACCTCGGCCACCATCGATCCCGAAAAGTTTTCACGGGCCTTTGACAACGCCCCCATCATCGAAGTGTCGGGCCGCCTCTATCCCGTCGAAGTCCGTTATCGTCCCATCGATCAGGAACGGGAGGAACGGGGAGACACCACCTATGTGGATGCCGCCGTAAGCGCGGTGGGTGAGCTGCGAAGAAAATCACGACAGGGAGACATCCTTGTCTTTATGCCCACCGAACAGGATATCAGGGAACCCTGCGACCGCCTGGCGGGAAAACGTTACAGCGGTGCAGAAATCCATCCGCTCTTCGCCCGGCTGTCGTCGGCGGACCAGATGCGGATATTCGCTCCCGCAAAAGGCCAGAAGATCGTGGTGGCGACCAACGTGGCGGAAACCTCCATTACCATTCCCGGAATCCGCTACGTCGTCGACACGGGCCTTGCCCGCATCTCGGAGTACAATTCCTCCACACGCACCAGGCGGCTTCCCATCAAGGATATATCGCAAAGCAGCGCCCTTCAGCGGCAGGGGCGGTGCGGACGGATTGAAAAGGGTGTCTGCATTCGCCTCTATTCGGAAGAAGATTATATCGCCCGGCCGGCCTTTACCGCTCCGGAGATACTGAGATCGAACCTGGCGGAAGTAATCCTGAGAATGATCGCCCTCAGAATCGGAGACATCGCGACCTTTCCCTTCATCGACCGCCCCACGGCAAAAACCATATCGGACGGATTCAACATATTGACGGAACTCGGTGCCATTCGCCGGGAAAGGGGTCGTACAATCCTTACGGAAAAGGGGAAGAAGATGGCCCGGATGCCCATCGATCCCCGGATTGCACGCATGGTCATCGAGGCGGAACGGCAGAATTGTATCGCCGAGGTAGTCATTATCGCATCGGCGCTCTCCATACAGGACCCCCGGGAACGCCCCTTCGAGAGCGAGGCGGAAGCCGATGGAATGCACAAGCCCTTTGTAAATCCCCGCTCCGACTTTTATACGCTCCTGAATATCTGGAATGCCTATCAGGGGAAACTCGACACGCTGAAGACGCAGAACAGGATGCGGAAGTTCTGCAAGGAACATTTTCTTTCCTACCGAAGGATGCGTGAGTGGCGGGATGTTCACGAACAGATCACCCTCATTCTCGGCGAACTGGGGATCAGCCGCAAGGATCGGACACGGGAACCGCCGGAAGAGGTCCTCTATGAAGCGATACACAAATCCATTCTGAGCGGGTATCTGTCAAATATCGCCCTGAAAAAGGAAAAGAACCTCTACCGCTCGGCGAAGGGCCCGAACGTGACGATCTTCCCCGGTTCGGGAATTTTCAACAGGGGCGGCGAATGGATCGTATCGGCGGAAGTCGTCGAAACATCGAAGGTCTTTGCCAGAACCGCTGCCACGATCAGAAACACGTGGCTCGAAGAAACGGGAAAGGATTTGTGCCGGTCCACCTACAGCAATCCCCGATGGAACCCAGACCGGGGAGAGGTGGTGGCGACCGAACAGGTGACGCTTTTCGGCCTTCCCATCGTAACGGACAGAACCGTTTCCTATGGCCCCGTAAATCCCGGGGAAGCGATGGAACTATTTATCCGGTACGGTCTCGTACCGGGGGAAATAAAGGATTCCTTACCCTTTCTGATCCACAACCGGATGCTGATCGAGAAAGCGGCCGCCATGGAAGATAAACTCCGAAAGAGAAACATCCTGGCAAGCGAGGACCTGCTCGCCGCATTCTATGCGAAGAGACTCGTCGACATCTACGACGTCAGGACCCTGCGGAAACATATCGACGAGCGGGGAACGGACGATTTTCTGAAGATGGATGAATCGGACATCCTCCAGTATCAACCCGGGGAAGCGCTTGCCCAGTATCCCGATGAAATCAGTCTCGACAACAGGCCCCTCACCGTCGCCTATCGATTCGATCCGGGAACCCCCGAGGACGGCGTGACGGTCAGGGTCCCGGCGCAACTCGCGCCGGCCGTCCCCCTGGAATCGGTGGACTGGCACATACCAGGACTCCTCAAAGAAAAGATCGCCGCACTCATCAGGGGACTCCCGAAAGATTACCGGAAGCAACTCGTTCCCATACCCAGAACTGTAGACACGATTGCAGGGGAAATGAAACCCTCCCGGGAATCGCTGCTTGCCTCACTGGCACGGTTTATCCATGAACGCTTTGGCGTCGACATCCCAGCGACGGCCTGGCCCCTGGACAATCTGCCCGATTACCTGAAGACCCGCTTTTCCCTGATCGACAACAGGGGCAGAGAACTGCATGCAGGACGGGATATGGAAAGGCTCCTCCAGCACGTCGGGAAGGACACACCGTCGGGACTCTTTGAAAAGGCCTCGAAATCCTGGTCAAAAAGCGGATGCATCACCTGGGACTTCGGCGACATCCCCGAGTATATCGAACTCAAGCACAAGGGAACGGTGGAAGGAGTCGCCTATCCCGCCCTTGAACGGGGCGAGGACTCCGTCAACCTCCGCCTGTTCAGAGACCGGGACGATGCACGGCGGTCCCACGAAGACGGCGTGGCGGCGCTCATGGAACTCCACTTTCGCAAAGAACTGAAAGTGATGATGCGGTACCTGAAATTTCCCCCGGACATGAGTGCCTGGGCCCGATACATGGGAGGGGCGGCAGGTCTTGAAAAAATGACCTGCCACCGTATCCTCCGGGAGCTTTTTCACAGGGACCTCAGGACCGGGGATGCATTCAAGACCTGCCTCGATTCCCTGCGACCGGCAATCCTCCCCGCAGCCCAGGACTACCTCGGGCTGATAAGGCCGGTGCTCAAGGCGTACCACGAAACCCGCGACATGCTCAGCACCATGGAACATTCCAACATGACAAACCGGACGGTGCGTCGGTTTATCGACGAACTGCGGGAGGACCTGAACCGCCTGGTGCCCCCTGATTTCATCGCTCTCCATGACCGCAGCAAG
>CAYTUH010000409.1:0-2959 GCA_964441165.1 uncultured Syntrophaceae bacterium | reverse complement strand
CAGGTAGCACGCTTGATAGACAGGGGCGTAAAGATTCCCAATCCTCATTCAGTGGAGATCGGCGAGGAAGTCGACCCCGGCAGGATTTCAGGTGACGGCGTCGTCTTCTACAGCGGGACGAAGCTCTACGGAGCGAAAACGCTCGTTTCCGCGCACTCGAAACTGGGCTATGAGGCACCGGTGACGGTCGTCAACTGTCAGCTCGGCCGGGGGGTGGAACTGAAGGGGGGATTCTTCAAGGAATCGGTCTTCCTGGAAAAGGCCAACATGGCCTTCGGCGCCCAGGTCCGGGAGGCATGCATCCTTGAAGAAGAGGCGAACGGAAGTCATACGGTGGGTCTGAAACAGACCATTCTCTTTCCCTTTGTAACCCTGGGAAGCCTGATCAATTTCTGCGACTGTTTCATGGCCGGCGGCACGAGCCGGAAAAATCACAGCGAAGTGGGGAGTTCATACATTCACTTCAATTACACCCCCAACCAGGATAAGGCGACGGCATCGCTTATCGGCGACGTGCCGCGAGGCGTCATGCTCGATCAACCGCCGATCTTCCTGGGAGGGCAGGGTGGACTGGTGGGGCCGGCCCGCATCGGGTTCGGTACCGTGATTGCCGCCGGGACGGTCTATCGTGGTGACAGCCCCGAAGGAAACAGGCTTCTGCGCCAGGGGAATGGCGAAATCGACACACCCTTTTACCCGGGTTTTTACGGTGAAGTGCAACGTCGCGCCGTGAACAATATCTGTTATCTCGCCAATCTCGCAGCCCTGAAACAATGGTATGTCCATGTGAGAAATCCCTTTTTCGACGGCCTGGAATTGGGCGAAGAACTCTATGCCGGTGCCCTTGAAAAGCTCGATATGGCAATCAAGGAACGGCTGAAACGATTTGAGGCCCTGGCGGAAAAGATGGACACCTCCCTTTCGATGGGAGAAAAAATGCCTGACGGTCCGAAGAAGGATCTCCTGCTGCGACAGCAGAGAGAGCTGCGCGACAACTGGCCTGAGATCAAAGCTTCCTTTGCCCGGAATAATGGGGAATCGATGGCGGACGACATGCGGGATGGCTTTCTCGCTCAGGTTCGGGCCGCATCTGACAGGGCAGGCGGAAGCTATATCGATACCATTCAATCCCTTGATGCGGAGAGCCGCGCCGCCGGGACGTTCTGGCTCCAGTTGATTGTGGGTGAAATAACGAAGGAAATCCTCGAAATCATCCCCGCATTCGGGGCACAGGGATGATGAATTCCTGTTATTTCCGAGATGAGGAGAAACGACGGTGACGGTGAAGTTTGCTATCATGCTGGTGGTGCTTGCGGGAGTGGCCATACTCTTCTGGTTCGCCGCCGGGAAAATTCATGAATCGCACAAGAGAACCAGGGATGACCATCCCTTTTTGTTCAAGATAACGGGTATCAACGAAAAGTACCTGGACAATGCCGCACTCTGGATCAGGCATTTCCGCATCCAGCTTATCTTGATGCTCCTTCTCTTTTTCACGATATTGATCGCATTGATGTGAAGCAGCCGGAGTGCTCCGTCATATCACCGAGACCGGCGGTTGCAAGAGAGATTTCAACATGACGAATATCGATGTTACCATACCCCTTGAAGGGGGCGGGTGCGTGTCGGGGGTCTTTTCCCTGCCTCCACGGTCCGTCCCGGCGAGTGGAACGGCAGTGGCCGTGGCGCACGGCGCCGGGAACGACATGACGGCGCCCCTGATCGTCTCCTTTGCCGAAGGACTCGGGGCGGCGGGGTTCCCGGCCCTTCGTTTCAACTTCCCCTACCGGGAGAGGGGAAAGAAGGCTCCCGATTCTCAGGGAACGCTTGAAAAGACCTGGCGCAGTGTCTGTCGTTTCCTGCGTGAAGAGAGGCATTGCCCGGTGGAACGGATCGTGGCGGCCGGAAAATCAATGGGAGGCCGGGTGGCTTCCCAGATGACGGCCGGGGGCAGTCTCCCCGCTGCGGGACTGGTCTTTCTGGGATACCCCCTCCACAGGCCGGGCAATCCGGAGCAGCTCAGGGATGCCCACCTCTATGACATCACCGTTCCGATGCTCTTTTTTGCGGGGACCAGGGACAGCCTCTGTCACCTGGAACGTCTGCGGGAAGTCCTGGCGCGTCTTGAGGCGCCCTGGCGTCTGGAAGTGATAGAGGGGGGAGACCACTCCTTCAATCTGCCGAAGCGTGCCGCACTGACCGAAGAGGCGGTCCGGGAGGACATGGTACGCCTCACGGTGGAGTGGCTCCGGCAGTTGCCCTGATCCCGAAGGATGAACTGATGGTCGATCGAAACCCGGCGGTGCAGCGGGACAGCAGAAAGGCGATTCTGAGCTGGGCGCTCTACGACTGGGCCAATTCGGCCTTTGCCACCACGGTCATGGCGGGATTGTTCCCCGTCTTCTTCCGGACATTCTGCAGCACCGGTTCCGAACCTGTCATCACCACGGCCCGTCTCGGATTCGCCAATTCCCTTGCCGGCATCGTCATCGCCCTGAGCGCCCCCATCCTTGGGGCTATCGCCGACCGGGGAAGCATGAAAAAGAGGCTCCTTGCCTTTTTCCTTTTCCTCGGTGCCGTAATGACAGCGGCGCTTTATTTTGTGTCACGGGGGCAATGGGTTTTCGCCGTTATCCTCTATCTTCTCGCAATCATCGGGTTCTCGGGAGGAAATATCTTTTACGACGCGCTGCTTCCCTCCGTTTCATCGGAAAAGAATCGCGATATGGTGTCGAGCCTCGGTTTCGCCCTCGGTTACCTGGGAGGAGGCATTCTCTTCGCCTTCAATGTCTGGATGGTGCTCAAGCCCGCATATTTCGGCTTTGCCGACGGCGGTGAAGCGGTCCGGTATTCCTTCCTTTCCGTGGGAATCTGGTGGCTTGTTTTTTCCCTTCCCATCCTTCTCTTTGTAAAAGAGTCCCGGGAGAAGGCGACTTCGTCGTTTTTCGCGGTGGTGGGG
>CAYTUH010000408.1:0-2960 GCA_964441165.1 uncultured Syntrophaceae bacterium | reverse complement strand
ACCTGTTTCACGGAAGCGCCGGGACCGGCGGTACGGGCGACCGCACCCCCTGAAGTCCGGCCCGTTCCGGCACCCGCCCTCCACAACGGGGATGACGATTCCGACGGCTGGATCATTCTTGCCGGAGCATCGCGGATCATCCTCACGGGCCTCCTGGGCCCCGGCATCGCCTTCGTAATCGCCGGAGAAACCCTGGCGGCGGGGGCATATGGAATTGTGTCACTCTTTACGGGAAATTAGGAAAATCCGGGGAAAGAGGAGGCATCACCATGTCCCCCTTTCACCCACCCCGTAGAGACACCATATTGCAGGAAATAGGCTCTTCTCCCCATGCAAATAGGGTCTTTACCCAATTTTGTTTCGCCGGACTACTTGTTAGGTTGCACCCAGGAACAGAAAAGAACATACCCGAAAGGTGTTCAGAAAAGAGGTAATGAAGAATGAAACGCAACAGGACATACAAAAACAAAAAGGAACGGGCACTTATCGTTGCGGTGCTGCTGATATTCCTCTTCCAGAGCTACGGCTGCGCCACGCTCTCCATGGAAACGGCCGGCCCGAACGCGAGTGCGGCAAAACCGCAGGTGGAAATGTCCCTGGCGGAGAGTGTCCCCTATGGCCCCCGGGCGCAGGCTGATCCCGAACCGGTCATCCACAAACCGAAATCTCATTATCAGACCTACTTCACGGAACCGCCGGGGAAGAGACAACCCAAAGCGGTCGCGAAAAAGCCCGATCCACATCCGGCAGAGGTGGAAGGCAGAACGGGTCTCTCCAACGGCGAGTTTCTCGCCATCATATCCCCCGCCGTCTTCGCACCCTATCTCATTGGGCCGGCAACGGGACTCTTCATCGGCATCGCCGATGTCGCCGGATTGGTTCATACGGCCGCAACGGACCTGCGGCTATCGCACGACGCAGCAGACCGCAATCGTGCAATCCGGTCCGGAGAGGAAATCCCTCGACACGGCAATGTCGAAATCGACCTTTCTCAAGTAATGCTCGTCATTGCCATATCCTATGGAATGGTATAGAAAAAAGGAACAGGCAGGTTGAGTGCATGAAAAATAAAAAATCCATACACAGGCTCCTCGCGGGGCAGTTGTCGGAGCTCTGCCGGAAGGGAACGGAAATGAAAGGGACAAAAAAACAAACGGCATCATTGCATGAAGAGTTCTACCGGGCGATCTTCGAAACGTCCCCCGACGCACTCCTGCTCGCCGACATGGAAGGAAGAATACTGGAGTGCAACCCCGTGGCCTGTGATTTCCTGGGCTACTCCCGGGACGAACTTCTCAGGCTCAATGCGACCACCCTCCTCCCCGCGCTGCTATCAAATCACATCCCCGACATCATTAACGAAATCTCATCGACGGAGAACCCCTTCATCTGGATTGCCGCCAAAAAGAAGGACGGGCGAATCGTTCCCGCCGAGGGCACTATCAAAATCATCACCACCGAAGGCGAGAATCTCCTCTATGCGTGCCTCCGGCACGCGGCGCCCCCCAAATCGACACAGCATCTCCTCCGGGAAGGTGAAATTACCTGGCGCCGCCGGGGCGATGATTTTGTCATGGTTGGCTTCAGCACGGCCATTGAAGAGGTCGAGAGCCGTATCACACAGGGCTCCGTGGGGGGAAAGGCGAGCGAAATCCTGCGCAACAGGCCTGATGTACTGCAGGACCTCAGGGAATGTTTCGACAGGAAAACCTCCCTGCGCAGGGAAGTCTCCTTTCAGAAAGACGCCGACAGTGACCTGACCTACCTCTCCCTTACCCATATCTATGTAAAACCCCATTTCGTCATCACCCACATGGAAGACATCACAAAAGAAACAAAGGCCCGGCAAGCCCTTCATGAAAGCGAGAGACGACTTTCGACGCTCATGAACAATCTTCCCGGCATGGCCTACCGGTGCCTGAACGACGAGCATTGGACACCCCAGTACATCAGCGGCGGCTGCCTGGGAATCACGGGATACGAGACAGCGGACCTCTATGAAAACAGAACGCTTCGACTGAGAGACCTCGTTCATCCCGACGATTACGAATCCGTCAGGGATCAGCGGCAGGAGGCCCTCCTGGACAGAAAACCCTATATACTGGAATACCGCATCATGACTGCGTCGGGCGATGAAAAATGGGTCCTGGAGCGGGGCACGGGCATCTACGACGACGAGGGAACCCTCGTTGCTCTGGAGGGCCTCATCACCGATATCGATGACCGGAAAACAGCGGCGACGGCCCTTCAGAACGAACGGGATCTCATTCTCAATTATCTCGAAATGACAGGGACCATCATCGCCGTCATCAACGACGACCAGAAGGTCATCCTCGTGAACAAGAAAGGCTGCGAAATCCTCGGGTACGACGGAGAAGAACTCATCGGGAAAAACTGGTTCGACACCTGCATCGCCGAAAGGGAGCGGCAGGAAGCGCGGAACCTCTTTCTCCGCGTCATGACGAGGAAACGAAAGCCCGCCGACTACGTGGAACGGACCGTCCTGACCAGGAAGGGGGAAGAAAAGGTCATCACGTGGCACAGTGCGGTTATCAAAAACGCCGTCTTCGACATCTCCGGCCTGCTCATTTCGGGAGAGGATATCACGGCGCAAAAGAAGGCCGAAGCGGAACTGCGAAAATCGGAACAGGATCTGAGGGAACTTTCCTCAAAGCTTATCGAGGCCGAAGAGAATGTGCGGCGGCGCATCTCACGGGAACTGCATGACAGCCTGGGCCAGTACCTCACCACCATCAAGGTGGGTGCGGAAAATGCCATGCATCAGATCCGGGAGGACAGCAGTGCCTCCTGCGTGGAATTACTGAAACAGCAGGTTTCTCTCATTCAGGGAGCCATTGAAGAGGTTCGGAAAATATCGCGGGACCTCAGGCCCTCCATGCTCGACGCACTTTAAACCATATCTATTAATTCTATGTGCAAAATAGTATCCCTTCTTTTTT
>CAYTUH010000407.1:2643-2961 GCA_964441165.1 uncultured Syntrophaceae bacterium | reverse complement strand
GATACCCTTGTCCCGAGAGCCCTGCTTCCATCCTCACGTCTGACCGTGGTAGCGATACGGCTGTCGTGGAGAAAAATCGTTACCGTACCGGCGTCCTTTCCGCCGTACTGCTCATCCTTGAAGACAATGTTCCGTATTCTGTCAACTATAGGGTTGTTATTGTTAAGTAATACTCCCCCATAGAGGTCGCCCCGCACCTGCGCGCTCTCCATGACGGGGACCGCCGCAATCAGGGTCATCCCCAGTTCCTCTTCGGTTTTTACCGTCGGCCGTGCATGGGGTGTTTCGTGGATTCTAATGAAGGCCCGTTCGGAGAGT
>CAYTUH010000407.1:0-2633 GCA_964441165.1 uncultured Syntrophaceae bacterium | reverse complement strand
TCCAACTCCCGGGGCAGCATAAGATTCGTTCCGATGGTTGCGTCACCCCGGAGCGCCCTGCCGACCACGCTATTCGGGACGATCCTGTCGTCTTCCGGGGATGCGGTTGTTCCTGCGGCACGCGACACTACCTGCCCATCCGATGCGATCAGGGTCAGGAAATCGAGTTGCAGAATCCGGCGGATCGATTCGAGACGCTCCTGCAGGCCCTCTTTCGTTCCTGTGCCGCCTTTGCATGCATCGATCACGGCCTCCTCGAGAGAGACAATCTTCAGGATCGCCTCCATTTCGTCCAGCTTCCCCTTCTGGACCGCATGAGCCCCACGCAGGTCCGAAATAACCCTCATTTGTGCCTCTTTCACCACACCATGTGCAATGAGGCGAACTGCCATAAACGCGGAGATCAGGCCGAATGCGATAATAAGCAGCGCAAACCACTTGAATAGTCTTATTCTCAACATTTACCCGATTTTCCTCCGTGCAACGGCATTAACAGCCGTAAGTTATTATACTGCTGTCCCTCATACATGCGGGGCATATGAAGATTCACAGAAGTTCATCGGGACGATAGAACCACTCAGGCTATCCTTATTCATAAAGATCGGGGAATTTAGCAGGCCGGGGAATTTTTCAGAATGGGAATTTGTCAGAGCAAAAATTATAAAGAAATATCAGCAGGTGTCAAGGTGATTTCCAGCACTTCAGTTCATGAACGTGAGGAAATAAAGCCAGGCCACACAGGTAAACATGAAGAGGACCGTTGAACTGACGAGCAGGGATGCCGCCAGGTGCTCATCGCCCTTCATCTCTACCGCCATGATGTATCCGACGGGCGCCGAGGGGGCCGCCATCATGATTACCGTTGCTTTCAAGGCGATGCCGCTTTCTCCCCAGAGCATCAGAAGGAGACAGATAAGACTGGGGAAGACGATCAGCTTTATCGACGAGACCAGGAGCGACGGCACCATCTCACCCCTCAATTTTGCAAAGTCGAGAGATGATCCCACCATCAGAAGTGCCAGCGGGAGGGCGATGCGACCTACCAGATCCATCGACCTGCCGATTCCTTCGGGGACGGTGAGATGAAGTCCCGAAAACATGAGGCCGGCAACGCAGCTGATGGCAAGGGGGTTGCAGGCAACTTCCTTCATCATTCTACGTGCCAGTAGGGCACCGCGAAGTTCGGCCTGATGGGGAAGTGACAGAATGATGACGGCCATAAGGGTCATGACGGGTATGATGAAGGCGACGAGAACAACAACGGCGCTGAGACCGGCATCACCGTATGCGTAGGTGATAACGGGAAGGCCGATGAAGACCATGTTGGTCCTGAATGCGCCCTGTACAAGGACCCCCCGGCGGGACGCTTCCGATTTCCATGTTGCAAGGTAGGCGATGACGACTCCGACAAATACGGTGAGAAATATTGCACCGAGTGACTTGAAATTCACCGTTTCGGAGAGCGTGGACAAGGATGCGCTCCTGAAGAGCAGGGCGGGGAGGGAAACGTAGAAAATGAGTTTTCGTATATTGTCGATGGCTTCCCTGGATATGAACCTGGTGACGCCAAGCAGGTAGCCCAGACCGATGAGGAGGAAGACGGAAAGGACAACGTTTATAATATCGAATAATGATTCCATGAATACTTCCTGTCCGCGGCAACTATGCCGGCGGATCGTCCTTTCTCTCCAGTCTCCCGTACCCTCCTCTGAGGGAAAGGACCTGTATTATACCCAAAATCCAGAAGGTTCAAGCATCCTTTTGAGGGTGAAGCAGGAAAATAACCCTTCGCTTGTATCAGAAACGATAGAGAATCTGACGACGTCCTTTCACCCGGGCTTACGATGAGGTGATCCCCCCGGGATTTCTGATCCTATCCAAAGAGATTGACATATGTCATGGAGTGGCATAACTATTCGCATACATGGATGCGTCGCCGCGTCCCTCACGTCCGTTTATGCAAAAGGAGAACAACATGACGTCACATGCACTATCAGACCCGTCTCTATTGGTGCAATCAATGATCAGGGACTTTCTTGCGCTCCCTTCCGAAAACAGTCTCTGGAATGGAGGTGTGGAGAAGGCCTGGGATGAACCGCTGGTGGGATTTTCCCGGGGCGATGATCCTCTCTATGAGGAATTCAAGGAGTGTGTTGCTCCTTTTCACTGGACCCCCTTGGAAATATTCAGAAATACCTTTCCCGATTCTGCAGTGACGGCCGGTGATCTGACCGTCATCAGCTGGATTCTGCCTCAGACTGAAGCGACAAAGGCCGACAACCGGAAGGAAATACTGAATCCCGCGGAACGATGGGCGCGGACACGAATCTTCGGCGAGGAAATCAATGTACGCCTCAGGAGGCATATGGTGAAATCTCTTCGTGAAACCGGTTACGAAGCGCTGGCGCCGATGCTCCTGCCGGAATTTTCCTGGCAGGATTCGGAACGGTACGGATTCGCCTCGAACTGGTCGGAACGCCACGCGGCCTATGCCTCCGGTCTCGGGACCTTCGGACTCTGCGACGGCCTGATTACCGCGCGAGGAAAGGCGATGCGTGCAGGGTCGGTAATCGCCCGCATTCAGATACCGCCGACAGCGCGGCCCTATACGTCTCATCATGAATACTGCCTCT
>CAYTUH010000406.1:0-2966 GCA_964441165.1 uncultured Syntrophaceae bacterium | reverse complement strand
AGCCATCTCAGAGGTGGGCATCTCCATGATGATCGGCGGAAACATCAAATGGCATACCCGGACCATCACCACGGCCATCGCCCTGGAGACGGGAAAGGGAGATTTTGCCGTGGGAATGGCCCTGGGCATCGTCCTGCTGACCCTGGCCCTCGCCGTGAACAGCTTCCTCACGCTGATGAAGAGGAGGACCTGATGACATCGACAGTTCCTCTCTACCGGCTGGAAAACCTTACCTACCGTTACGGAAATCATTTCGAACTCGCCATTCCCGAACTCACCATAGCAAAGGGAAGTTCCATGGGATTCGCCGGATCGAACGGAAGCGGAAAGAGCACCCTGCTGAGGCTTCTCGCCTTTATCGATGTTCCCGAAGAAGGGGCCATATACTACGACGGCGTCAAAGTGACGAAAAACAACGGCGGGTTCAAGCGTGACGTGACGATGCTGCTCCAGGAACCCTATCTGCTCAAGCGCTCTGTTTATGAAAACGTCGCATTCGGACTGAAAGTGCGGAAGGCATCGGACAATATCAGGAAACGGGTCCGTGAAGCCATGGAACTGGTGGGCATGTCGCCCAAAGAATTCGCCCGTCGCAAGTGGCATGAACTTTCCGGCGGCGAGGCACAGCGGATCGCCCTGGCGTCCCGTCTCGTCCTCAGACCGAAGGTGCTGATCCTCGACGAACCGACGGCCAGTGTGGACCGGCAGAGTGCCTTTCTCATCCGGCAGGCGATCACCAAATGCCGGAGCGATTTCGGGATGGCACTCATTATCGCCAGCCACGACAGGGTATGGCTCAACAGTGTAACCGATACGGTGAAACTGATTCATGAAGGCCGGATCGTGGGGGCGGGATCGGAAAATATCATTTCCGGTCTGTGGAAAGAGGAAGGCGAGGGACTGTTCTCCAGAATACTGCCGGACGGACAGACCATACGGGCGACGAAGCCCCCCCGGATGGACGCCGCGGGCATCGTCAATCCCTCCGATATCGTCCTTGCCGTTACGCAGCCCGAGGGAGTTTCGGCACAGAACATCCTCCACGGGATTATCCTCCACATGACCATGGAAAATGATACGGGAAACATCCTCGTCGACGTGGATGTGGCGGGATTGACGCTGGTATGCCGTCTCACCCGCCCCGGCGTGGAAGCCCTCAATCTGATGCCGGGCAAGGAAGTCTGGACGTTGTTCAAGGCCTCGTCGGTGAAATGGTATTAATGAAGCTGTCAGCTGTCAGCGGTCAGCTTTCAGTAAAAACTTAAAATTCTGAATCCCTAAAAATCTATTCCTCGAAACCCGAAACCCGGAACTCAAAACGTCGTTCATGCATAAGGATATTGCAATAGGTGTCCTCATTACGGTAAAGAATCGGTACGATGTTTCATTCAAGGGAGATCCCGTGATGACACAGACCCTCTGGATACTTGAATCGATCGACAATCCGAAATTTCCCTACCTTTTGACCCTGAAGCAGGACGGCATGACGCTTCTGTGCCTTCGCGTTCAGGAGCGATGGCCGGGGCAGAAGGGCCACGTCTTTTGCGTGCGTGAGGATGACGATCCCTGCCGGTGGGTATCGGAAGAAATTGAGCGCGTTCCTGTGATAACGCTCAGGCGTTACGGAAAGCGCCTGGCTGTTGTGCTCGACCGGGCGAAGAACAAACGGTGCGATTTTCTCTTCCTTACGAAAAAGTATAAGACCCGGGAGGGGGAGTCCGAGCAGATCTTCTGGCGTACCGAGCGGGGGCTGAAGGAGAGAAAACCGCGGGTCAAGCTTTCCACCTATACGAAAAGCGGGCTGACCGTCGCCATTGACAGTAATGAGCGCTACGCCTGGAAATTCACAGGGACCGACGTCAGCCGCGAAAAGCTTCCTGTCGGCGATTATGCCCTGAAAGAGGGCAACAGGATCATTGCCGTCGTGGAGCGGAAAACCATGGAAAACCTTCTCGCCGAATTCGCGAGAATGCCCATCTTCCATCAACAGCTCTCGGAACTGGAGGCGTACGGCCACGCCGCCATGGTTGTCGAGGCAAACTACTCCGACTTTCTCAATCCCCACAAGATGAAGCACTACCCCCCGGCCTTTGCGGCCCGGGCCATTGCCGAACTCCATGCCTTCCACCCGCGGATGCCCATCGTCTTTGCCGGCAGCCGCAAGCTCGCCCGGGAGTGGACGCAGCAATTCTTTACCGCCATTACCGCCCATGAAGAAGATGAACCCCACCAGGCCGTCTCCGATGTGATTGCCCACTATGGCACAGCGGCGGAGTCAACCGGCGGCAGTTATTACGAAATCAGGCAGGCGATCGAAGAAGGATTCCCCGGGGAATTTACCAGAGCGGAGATGCGACAAAGCTTTCCCGACGTACCCGATACCACACTGCAGCGGGTCCTGCGGGACCTGAAAAAAGAAGGCCGCATCGAGCTGCTGGGATGGGGAAAGAAAAGCTCGTGGAAAAAAGTTGAAAATTCCTGACCACACAGGCCCGCTCTCGTGCCGACAAACATGACGACTTATTGTAACCCATTACCAAAGTCCAAACGCCTTTTGCACACGACAATGCTGTCATTCCAGAATCCGCGTCAGCGGATATCCGGAATCCACCATTTTATTGTGCCTTTCTTTTGAGAATCGCCGATGAATCGGTGAGCCACTCTGGAACTCAGGGACTTCGTAGCTTTGGTATTTCTTTCGCTTTCCCTCTGTGCCTTTGTGCCTCTGGACCTCTGTACCTTGTTTTTAGGAATTATCTCTTGACAAAACGATTTAAAACTATATTGTAATCCTTGGTTTTTGAAGATACATGTTTTGACCATGAATGAGGGGGGATTACGGTATGGTCTGACTATTGCGAGCCCTGTTTCTCGAAAAGAGAGGCAGGGCTTTTTGTTTTATAAGACCTTTCTCGATCTGCCGATAGGGGAGCCTTCAAAACTGACCTTGAGGAATGAACCGTGAT
>CAYTUH010000405.1:0-2966 GCA_964441165.1 uncultured Syntrophaceae bacterium | reverse complement strand
CCTCGATATTCGGAAAGACATAAAAGGCCCCTTCCGGTTTGACGCAGCGGATTCCATCAATCCGGTTCAGCCCGTCAACCACACAATCTCTCCGCGCCTCAAATTCCCGGGCCCGCGAAGCAACAATGGCTCTATTTTCTTCATTTTCAAGGGCGGCTTTCCCCGCTTCCTGAATAAAGGGAGAAACGCAGGAGACGAAATTAATATTGAACTGTCTGAAAAGGGCCGCGTCGTCCAAAGACGGAAGCAGCGCATAGCCGAGACGCCATCCCGTCATGGCATAGCTCTTTGAATGGCCGCTCAACACGATCGTCCGGTCCTCCATTCCCGGCTGGGAGACGATGCTTTTATGCCGCCGGCCGTCGAAGATGATGTCCTCGTATATCTCATCGGAGAGGATTCGCATGCCCCGGTCTGCTTTGGCGGAAATAATTCCCGAGATATCCGAAAGATCACCTCCGTTCAAAACACCTCCCGTAGGATTCGAGGGTGAGTTGATAATAAGCAGCTTCGTTTTCGGACTTATCAGACGTTCCAGATCGCCGGCATCGAAACGGAAATTTTTTGATTCCTTCAAATGAAGCGGCACGGGCGTTGCCCCCACAAAGGTCACCCATGACTCATAGATGGGATAGCCGGGACTGGGATAGATCACTTCATCACCCTCATTCACGTAAGCCAGCAACGCAAAGGAAACCAGCGGCTTCGCGCCGGGTGTTACGACGACACGTGCGGGATCCGCGTCGACACCGCGCGTTTCCGACATCTGCCGGGCAACGGCCTCCCTCAGAGACAGAATCCCCTGCGGGTCGGTGTAATGAGTGTTCCCCTTGCGAAGTTCTTCCACCGCCACATCAATGATGTTTTGGGGAGTGGAAAAATCGGGTTCGCCAAGATTGAGCCTGACCACCGTCATGCCCGACTCCTCGCAACGGCGGATATCGTCGCCCATCTTGAAGGCGCTTTCCGTTCCCAGCAATCGAGTGCGATTCGCGTATCGTTCCATGGCTCCCTCCTCCTTTCACCGGTGGGATAAGGATGGTACGAACACAGGGACCAACGAAGAAAGTGTATAGGGAATAATACCCGTCATATCGAAATGATGCAACCTGTTAATCGATGCATTTGCTGCGGGGTTTCTGCCTCGGCCATCATCGTCCGGCGGGGAATTCGCCGGTGCAGATCCGTCATAAAGTTGCGAATGGCTTCTTCCTGAAAAAAAGAGAATATGATAAGAGGAACTCATCTGTCATCACAGAGAGCCGGGATAACAGATCCTGTCGATGAAGGGGTTTTCCCCTGCCGTTCCGCCCCGTCGACGGGAGAAAGTCCCCCCGCGCTGCAAGGAGGCTGCCATGAAAAGAGAAGGATTCAGAGCGGGCGCATTGCTCCTCATGGGCCTGTGTGTCGTCTTTTTTTTCGGGTGCGCCGCTTCATCGAAGGCACCGACAGGAACCGGCAAAGGTGTGTCAACGGCACAAAAAGCAGGGACCGTGCGGTCCATCGGCGGCGTCTGGAAATCCCACGTCTGGGGCATCATGAAACTGAAGCAGTCCGGCAGCAAGGTGCGGGGCACCTACGATTGCAACGACGGGCAACTGGAAGGAACCGTCGAGGGAGACCGTTTCACCTACCGCTGGTGGGAAAACGTCCCGAACCGTCCCTATGAACAGGCCTTCAAAACCCATCGCGGCAACGGATATTTCGACATCCTCAAGGACGGAAAGCTGCTCGACGGCAAGTGGCGCATCGAAGATGTGGAGGAATGGGGCGGTGACTGGCGCTTCAGAAAAATCAGGTAAGGATCACCCCTAAGAAAGGACGGCACCGAGACGCCGGAACGACAATGAATCACGCACAGCCAATCGGTATTTTCGACTCGGGCTACGGCGGCCTCACGGTGATGAAGGAGATTCTCCGGCACCTGCCGCAGTATGATTACATCTACCTGGGAGACAATGCGCGGTCGCCTTACGGACCGCGCTCCTTCGAACGGGTCTATCGATACACCGCCGGGGCCGTGGCATGGCTTTTCGAGCAGGGGTGTCCGCTGGTGATCGTCGCCTGTAATACCGCCTCGGCAAAGGCCCTGCGCACCATCCAACAGGAGTATCTCCCCCGTATCGATTCCACGAAACGGGTGCTCGGCGTCCTCAGGCCGGTGACGGAACAGGCCGGTTCATTCACGGTGACGGGACATATCGGCGTGCTGGGGACACGGGGTACCGTCGAATCGGAATCCTATCTCATCGAAATCCAAAAGTTATTCCCCGGCATCACGGTAACCCAGGAGGCCTGTCCCATGTGGGTGCCCCTCGTGGAGAACGGGGAATACGACGGGCCCGGCGCCGATTATTTCATCGAAAAACATATCGCCAGCCTGCTCCGCAGGGATCCCGAAATCGACGCGCTGATCCTGGGATGCACCCATTATCCGCTCCTCATCGACAAGATAGGGCGCTGCCTTCCCGATTCGGTCAGGGTGATATCACAGGGCGTCCTCGTGGCCGAAAGGCTGGTCGACTACCTGACCCGCCACTCCGAAATCGCTGCCCGGTGCAGTACCTCGGGTATCCGTCGCTACTTTACCACCGACTCCCCGGAGATCTTCAACCGCCAGGCGGCGCGCTTCATGGGTGAGACCGTCGCAGCCGAACAGACCGCCCTGCCGTAGTTCCGCGTCGAAGACCCGCCGCCGATTCACCGGGCTGAACCGGTAAAATTCTTTATTCAGCCTTATCCGCCCACTCTTGATGACCTCGTAAGAAATCAATATTCGATGGCACAGTAAAAAGCTTCAAATGCAAGGCGCGCACATCCTGAGGAATGAGGTGTACTCACGGTACGCCGCAGAGCCCGCCCCCGCGAAGGCGGGGTCAAGGAGCACAATATAATGGAACAATTCCTTACCGGGAAGCCCCGCCCCGTGGGCGGGGAGCTTCACTTCTTACGAAGCCATCACTCTT
>CAYTUH010000404.1:0-2977 GCA_964441165.1 uncultured Syntrophaceae bacterium | reverse complement strand
TGTGATGGCGTCCCTGTTATGGGAAATTGATCCCTCCCTGTCTCGGGGGACTGATCGCCGGTCCGATCATCTATTTCTTCGCCCGGGAAGCAAAGGGACCGGGCGTCTCCGAGACCATCGAATCGGTGGCGCTGCGAGGGGGGAAAATACGGAAGCGCGTTTTCCTTACGAAGACGATCACCGCGGCCATCTGCATCGGATCAGGCGGATCGGCGGGACGGGAGGGCCCCATCGTCCAGATCGGCTCTGCGATCGGATCTCTTGTCGGCCAGGTTGCTCACGTTTCAGCTGACAGGATGCGGACCCTGGTGGGATGCGGGGCGGCGGCGGGAATCGCCGCGACCTTCAACGCTCCCATTGCGGGTGTGATGTTCGCCATGGAAATCATCATCGGGAATTACGGCATCGCTGTCTTCAGTCCCATCATTATCTCATCGGTCGTGGCCACGGTCATTTCCCGTGCTCACCTCGGCGACTTTCCGGCCTTTTTCGTTCCCCAGTACACCCTGGTAAGCCCCCTTGAACTCCCTCTCTACCTCCTCCTAGGAATCATCGCGGGACTGGTGGGCTCGCTATTCATCGCCTGCCTCTACCGGACGGAGGACTTTTTCACTTCCTTGAGAATTCCGGGATATTTCAAGGCGGGGCTGGGAGGCCTTCTCGTGGGAGCCATCGGCATCTTTCTTCCTCATATATTCGGCGTCGGCTACCATGCCGTGTCACTGGCGCTCTGGGGCAATCTCGCCTGGAAGCTGATGATCATCCTGGTATTCGTCAAGATTGTTGCAACATCGCTCACGATCGGTTCGGGTGGTGCCGGGGGAATCTTCGCACCTTCGCTCTTCATGGGCGCCATGGTGGGCGGCGCCTTCGGTCATCTCGTCCATGTCCTCTTCCCGTCCTTCACCGGCACGCCCGGTGCGTACTGCCTCGTCGGCATGGGCGCGGTTCTCGCTGCCACCACACATGGTCCACTCCACGCCGTGCTCATCATTTTCGAGCTAGCGGGAACCTACAAAATCATCCCGCCCCTCATGTTGTCATGTATCATCGGCTACGTCATCGCATCGAACATCAACAAGGAGTCCATCTTCACGCTCAAGCTGGCCCGAAAAGGCATCGACATTAAGGCAGGTCGCGAGATGAACATCATGAAGTCTCTGCGAGTCAGAGACGCGATGACGAAAACAGTGGCCACGGTCCCCGAGAACATGCACCTCAGCACCCTGATGAAAACCACCATCGAGGGGAAGCATTCAAGCTTCCCCGTCGTGGATGATCATGATCGCCTGGCGGGAATCGTCACATTCCAGGATTTCAAGGAAATCATCTTTGAGGAAGGCCTGGGCGATCTGATCATCGTCAAGGATATCGCAACAACGGACGTCATTACCGTCACGGAGGATGAAAGCCTCGACAAGGCGCTGGAAAAAATAGGGTTCAAGAATATCGAGCAGCTGCCCGTCGTCGACAGGCATAATCCAAGAAGGATAATCGGCATACTGTCGCGGAGGGATATATTTGCCGCCTATAATAAGGAATTGATCAATCGATCGCTTTCTCGGGGGATACAGTCGAAAACGTGAGGAAGGATCACCTGTCGGACGTCTTCTCTGCCTGTACGGGATTTCATATGATGAGAAACCAGCCGGTGTTGTTGTGCCGGCAAAAGAGGGATTGAGCAGTTCTCCCCGTCATTTATGCAGGAATAGTAAGGGGCTATCATGCACGTGGCGGTCTTTGCCGACATCGAGGGAAGCTTCGGCATCTGGCGCATGCGTCAGTGCCGCTCGGGCACCGCTGAATGGCAATACGGCAGGGAATGCCTGACGGAAGATGTCAACCAAGTCGTCGCCGGGGCCTTTGACGGCGGCGCCGCAGAGGTGACGATAAAGGACATCCACGACAGCGGCTTCAACTGCCTGATCGACAGGCTTGACGCGAGGGCCCGTTACGTGGGGGGACACTTCATCACGCCGTCATTCTTCGGAAACCTGTCGTCCTGCGATCTGGTCCTTTTCGTGGCGATTCATGCGGCTTCGGGAACGGAACAGGCCTTTTTCCCCCACACGCACTACGGGATATTCTCCGAGGTCAGGATCAACGGGAAACGCGTTTCCGAGATGGATATCTATGGTGCCTATCTCGGCGAATTCGGTCTGCCCATAGGTTTCGTATCGGGCGAAGGCATCGCCGTCGAGCAGGCCCTCGAAACACTTCCCTGGGCCCGGCCGGTCATGGTCGATAAGCGAAAAGAAGCCTACACATCGGGTGAAAAGAGTGTCCACTACCTCGCCGAGGGAAGAAGCAGGCTGAGGAAGAGGGCGGCGGAGGCGGTTCGAACATCATCGCAGATGAAACCGCTCCTCCTGCGGGGCCCCCTCCGGTTCGAAGCGGTATTCCGCAATGAAACACTCGCCCGCAAGTACAATACCTGGGACTTTCCTCGGAAGGGCAGCACCGTTGAGTGGCAGGCCGACACGATGACGGAAGGATTCGAATTGCTCAACAAGCTGACCTTTTTCCCGAAAGGGGTTTACCCGGTAAGGCGGCCGATGATGTGGCTGATGCGAGCCTTCTACCGTGTCAGGCATACCCATTTTGCTCCGTCGCCGAACAGGGAAGGCGCGGCCCGGCCTGAACAGACCGGCCGGTAAGGAGTACCCCCTGTCGCCGGACGCAAGGAGGTCGTTATGCAGATCCTTGATGGTATTCGCGTCATCGATATGACACAGTTTATTGCCGGTTCCCGGTGCACCCAGATACTGGCGGATATGGGTGCGGAGGTGGTCAAGGTGGAACCCCCCTCAGGCGATACGCTACGCCTCATATTCAGCCTTCTCCCGGGAGCAGAAAGAAACTACTCCGTCTTCAACCGCAACAAATACGGGCTTGCCGTCGACTGGAGAACATCTCAGGGCCAGGATATCATTCGGAACCTGGTGGCGGTCTCCGACATATTCGTACATAACATCAT
>CAYTUH010000403.1:2106-2984 GCA_964441165.1 uncultured Syntrophaceae bacterium | reverse complement strand
AATCAAAGGGGGGAAGTATGTACATGTTGATGCCCTGTTTTTCATGACGAGAAACAGGGTTTTTTATTGAAACAAGTCAACGTGAAAAATGTGGCAAGTATGGGTGCACAAGATCTGATCCTTTATTACACCCTACGAGTTGCAGCTATTCTTTATGCCATATAGCAGGAGAAACAGTTCCCATGGATAATCGATTCTTCGAACATCCCGTTATTAATTCTCCATACGAGTATCCGATGCAGCACTGGGAACTCGACGATCAGGGCCAGCCGACACAGCAAATCCTTCAACATCGCCGCCGTGCAGAGTACATCACACCGATTCCCAAGCCCAGAAAACGGAAGGAATCGAGCGACCAGCAGCGATTAATCTTCGACGAAGGCAAAGGCCTTTCGACTCAGGAGCAGGAATACGATCCGACGCCCATCATTAATGAACTTCGTCAACACATAGATCGATGGAGGACCATTCCAAACCCGAACGACTGGGGCGTTACGCCCGAAACCGCACGCCTGCTTCAGCACTGGCGCCACCACCAATTCGGCAGTTTCCGTCCCTTCTTCTGTCAGGTCGAAGCCGTCGAGACGTTGATATGGCTGACTGAGGTAGCGCATAAACACGACAGGAAAGGTAAAAAGTTCCTGGGATATCTGGACGCGGCAAACACAAAAGCCAATCCGGAGCTGGCGCGTCTTGCTCTGAAGCTGGCCACCGGTGCGGGGAAGACAGCCGTTATGGCCATGATCATTGCGTGGCAAACCATCAACGCGGTACGCCATCCCAACAGCAAACAGTTTACCCGTGGCTTTCTGGTTGTTACTCCCGGAATAACAATCAAAGACCGGCTTCGCGTCCTCCTCCCCAAATGAATCCCATAA
>CAYTUH010000403.1:1595-2096 GCA_964441165.1 uncultured Syntrophaceae bacterium | reverse complement strand
CTCCTCCCCAATGACTTGGACAGCTACTACCAATCCCGCGAACTGGTCCCCGGTGATATGCTTGGCGAACTGGAACGGGCAAAGATCGTCATCACCAACTTTCACGCATTCAAGAGACGTGAGCGCGTGGATGTTTCAAAAGGAACCCGCGGCGCCCTGGAAGGCTGGCGCGGTGAGAAGCTTGAAACACTGGAAACGGAAGGGCAGATGATTCAGCGGGCAATGGGTGATTTGATGGGCATGAAAAATATTATGGTCATCAATGACGAGGCCCATCATTGCTATCGTGAAAAGTCCAACGGAGACGGCGAGGGTCTTCTCACGGGTGATGACAAAAAAGAGGCGGAGAAGAACAACGAGGCCGCCCGCCTGTGGATATCAGGCCTCGAAATCGTCAAACGCAAGCTCGGGATTGCCCGTGTCATTGACCTGTCGGCAACGCCCTTTTTCCTTCGCGGCTCCGGTTACGCGGAAGGCACTCTCTTCCCGTGGACAATGAGC
>CAYTUH010000403.1:0-1585 GCA_964441165.1 uncultured Syntrophaceae bacterium | reverse complement strand
GGACGCCATCGAGTGCGGCATCGTTAAACTGCCGCGTGTGCCGGTGGCAGATAACATCCCCGGCAACGACATGCCCAAATTCAGAAATCTCTGGGAATATATCGGAAAGCGAATGCCCAAGAAGCGCCGCAACAAGGCGACGACACTCGACCCGCTCAGCATTCCCGTGGAATTGCAGACGGCCATGGAAGCACTCTACGGCCATTACAAGAAAACCTACGACCTGTGGCAGGAAAACGGCATTCGCGTGCCGCCCTGTTTTATTGTCGTCTGTCAGAATACCTCGATTTCAAAACTCGTGTATGATTACATCTCAGGCTTTTTTCAGGAAAATGAAGACGGATCGACCACGCTTGTAAACGGGCGCCTCGAACTTTTCCGTAATTATGACGAGCATGGGAATCAGCTTGCCAGGCCCCACACCATCCTGATTGACAGCGAACAGCTGGAATCGGGCGAGGTGCTCGATAAAAATTTCCGTGAGATGGCTTCCGACGAGATCGAACGCTTCCGGCGGGACATTATCGAGCGCACCGGCGACCGGAGGCAGGCGGAAAACATTACCGACCAGGATCTGCTGCGCGAGGTCATGAACACTGTGGGCAAGGAAGGCAGGCTTGGTGAGGCTATCAGATGCGTCGTATCGGTCTCCATGCTGACCGAGGGCTGGGATGCGAACACCGTGACACACGTGCTCGGTGTGCGGGCCTTCGGCACCCAGCTTTTATGCGAACAGGTTATCGGTCGCGCATTGCGCCGTCAGTCCTACGACCTCAATGAAGAGGGTCTGTTCGGTGTTGAATACGCTGATGTCCTGGGAGTGCCCTTCGATTTTACTGCAAAGCCTGTCGTCGCGCCGCCGCAACCGCCGCGGGAAACCATCCAGGTCAAGGCAGTGCGTCCGGAGCGGGACCACCTCGAAATCCGATTCCCCCGCGTGAACGGTTATCGGGTCGAATTACCCCAGGAGCGGCTCACCGCAGAATTCAATGAAGATTCCATTCTGGAGCTGACCCCCGATGTGGTCGGCCCCTCGATTACGAAAAATGCAGGAATCATCGGAGAGGATGTCGATCTCAGTCTGGAGCATCTGGAAGATATGCGGCGATCAACACTGCTCTTCCATGTAGCCAAGCGTCTCCTGTATACCAAGTGGCGCGACCCGGGCGAAGAAGCCAAGCTCCACCTGTTCGGACAACTCAAGAGAATTACAAAACAGTGGCTCGATAATTGTCTCGTCTGCAAGGGCGGCACCTACCCAGCACAGCTCATGTATCAGGAACTGGCCGACATGGCATGCGAACGGATTACCGCCGGCATCACGCGGTCCCTCGTGGGTGAACGCCCGATCAAGGCAATGCTTGACCCGTATAATCCCACAGGCTCCACTATGTATGTAAGATTTAATACATCAAAGAGAGACCGCTGGCAGACGGACGCCCGCAAATGCCACATCAACTGGGTCATCCTCGACAGCGACTGGGAGGCCGAGTTCTGCCGCGTGGCCGAAGCCCATCCCCGCGTGCGGGCATACGTCAAGAACCACAACCTCGGCCTAGAAGTGCCCTACCGCTTCGGCTCGTCG
>CAYTUH010000402.1:0-3009 GCA_964441165.1 uncultured Syntrophaceae bacterium | reverse complement strand
GCTTGATGGTGGACCTCAACGAATAGGTGATCCGTTGTTTGAAAAAATCGTCCGGTTACTGTTGAGGTAGCGATAGATCCTGTCCCGCATTTCCGGCGGGAAGTTGACGCTCTCATAGATGATATTCTGAAACCCCGTGGCAAGGTGGACCTCGGCGGTTTCTGTCTTCGGAAACTTGTCGAAGGCCTCGTCGGGCAGGGTCGAGGCGCCGTGCTGGACGGCCCCGGAAAGGCCGAATTTCGAGCGCGCGACTTCCGATATGTCGCGAAGTGTATCGAAATCGATTTTTACATCGGCGATGGTACCATCGGGCAGGGGAACCCCGCCATGAGAAGTCCCCGTCTGGATGCTGATCTTGCTGATTCCCTTGAGATCTTTGCTCCTGGCGGCCAGCGCGGTTCGGTAGTTTTCCATGAACACTTCGAATTCCTCGACGGTGGTATTCTTCGTCCCCACCTCGCCGATTTCACCGCCCACGGAGATGGTGATTCCTTTCGGTTCGATCTCCCGGATCAGCGCCGTCAGTTCGGCGGTAATGGTATAATTGCCTTCCTGCTGCCCCTGCAAAGTCGGTTTGGAGAGGTCCACCACCGTGGAGGCGTCGATGTCGATGTTGTAGAATCCACCGGCGACGGCCTCACGGATCAGTGCCCTGACGGCGTCGACTTCCCCTTCGGGGTTGGCGGCATACTTTTTCGCATTGACCTGAAAGTGGTCACCCTGCATGAAAAGGGGCCCGCGATATCCCGTCCTGATCGCCGCCGCAGTGACAATCGCCGTATACTCGTCGGGCTGCTGGGCCGTATAGCCGATTTCCGACCGGGCGATTTCAAAGAGGATGGGACCCACGTTACCGGCCAGGGCGGCGCGGAAGACGGCCTGGCCGCAGTGGTAGGTAATGCCCCGGATATTGATGGCAGGCACGGTAACCCCCGTGACTTCTTTTCTGCCCATGGCATCATAGAGCGGTTGGATGGATGATGACAGGATTCCCAGTGCCGCCCCGGCGCGGCGAATGAGCCACCGGGCCGCAAGGTGTGTCGCTTCATCGGGATTCAGGGCGGCGGTGTAGGCGAGGTTGTCAATCAGTCTGCTCCTGAGTTTCTCTTCATCGACGACGGTGACATTCCCGCCGTCAATCCGGAGAATCCCGGTGCACCCTTCCTTCAGTTCGTTGATGGTATGATATATCATAACAGTCACCTCTCAGATATTTTCCTATTCGGTGATTTATTTTTGTAAGTATTTCCGTGCCGTTTCTATCTCGAACCGGCTCCCGATATAAATGGGGGCCCGCTGATCCAGCGATTCCGTCTTGATTGCGAGGATATCCCTGATTCCATCGGTCGCCATGCCCCCCGCCTGCTCCATCAGAAAGGCCATGGGCTGTAATTCAAAAATGAGGCGCAATTTGCCCTTCGGACTTCCTTTCAGGGCGGGATAGGTGAAGATGCCACCCTTCTTGATCATGATCTGGTTGATATCGGGGACGAATCCGCCGCTGTACCGCAATTTGTACCCCTCCGCTTCGAGATATTCGATATACCGCCTGTGTGAATCGGTCCAGTCTTTCCGGAGACCGCCGAGGCTGTAAATGGAACCTCTTTCTTCCAGAGTGATGTCTGCTTCCGAAAGGACATACTCGCCTTCGCGGTTCAGCACGAATTCATGGGTCCCCTTTCCTGCCGAGTAGACCATCGTGATCAGGGGGCCGTAGGTGATGTACATGGCCGCCACGAGGCTCGTCCTCCCCCCGTTCAGAATCGGTGCATCATGAATGCCGATAATGGTGCCGATGGAGAGATTCGTATCCACCAGTGAGGAACCGTCGAGCGGGTCGGCCGTGACATAATATTTTTCCTCTCCGGCGCCGATCCGGACGACGGAGGCCTGTTCTTCCGAGGCATATTCCCGCACGAATCCGGAAAACTTGAGCTGACTCTGGAGAATTTCATCGGTGATAGTGTCCAGGGCAAGCTGGTCTTCTCCATAAATGTTTTTCAGTCCCGCAAGTTTTCTGTTTGATTCATCTATTTTTGCAGAGATATATTTTCCCGTTACGGCGATCTGCCAGATGAGTCGCCGTAGATCGACTTCTACGCCGGCCATCCACATATGTCGTCTGAGATCCACAAAACCCTTTGTCGCATCAGATATGTTTCCCATCACTACCTCTCAGCATCATATTCGTAAATTTTCTATCAGGGAGCATGTATTTCATCAAGACATTTATTCCTATTATTTTCATCACTTGACAACTTATCTTATTTATTGCATAAATTCAACACTGTTTTGACGGCGTCGTCTCCGGCGTAACGTCAGGTAAGATAAATCATCTCGATAGATTAGGTGTCGGATCACGGTAAAAAGGAGGGGCCTTGTATGACTGCCGGAACCATTACCGAAAGGGACAGAAAGCTTGCCCGGCGATGCGTGGAATGTCCTGTCTGCAACCGGGCGCGGAGGAGTCAGAAGGGATTTGCCTTCTGGTTTGTCAAGAACATTGAGGACGGGCTGTGTCCCTTCTGCCAGGCTTACGAGCGGGTGTACGGGCGCAAGGCCCATGAGCCGGTGCCGGACGAGTGAACAGGGAGTACTCCGGTAAAAATCGAGAATTGTTCTGATGGGAGGGTGAAATGCGTGAGGCGGACATGGACAGACTGAAAGAGATTTCCCGGAAACGAAAGAAGGCGCACACGAAATTGCTGTCATTGAAGTCAAATGTCTATGAATCATTCCTGAAAATGGAGGAGGCCGCCTTTTCCGACGGCGCCCTCGTGAAAAAAGAGAAGGAACTGATCGCCGTGGGAATATCCGTAGTCATAAACTGCGAATCCTGCATGCAGTGGCATATCGAACAGGCTGTCGAAGCGGGTGCCACGATGCGGGAGGTTCTTGAAGCCGTTGAAGTGGGAATCGAAATGGGCGGCGGCCCCGCCACCGTGTCGCGACCCGGGGCGTGATCTATCCGGAACCGGGGCAGGAGACCGATGAACGCGAACCTTTCAG
>CAYTUH010000401.1:1371-3015 GCA_964441165.1 uncultured Syntrophaceae bacterium | reverse complement strand
AAAAAGGTGGTCATTGCGAGCTGCCAAAGGCGGCGTGGCAATCTTGTTTTTAAGGTTGTTGCTGACCGCTGCTGTCAGGATTAAGGGCTGATGGATTAAGGTCACCATAAGCATCGCCATAACACGTGAATTTATTATTACTATTTTCCTGTTTCCCTTCAATCCTTACTCCATAATCCTTAATCCTGTTTTTTCCCTACAACCCTCACCGTTCCGAATTCAGAAAGGGGTTTGTCGAACCCGCTTTTATCACCGAGTACGAGGGTGGTGGCGTTTTTATTGTCGAGATAGTCAATTGCCGCTTTCCGCACATCCTCAGCTGTCACGCCGGCGATGCCCTCCCTGTAGGAAACAATAAAATCGGTGGGGAGATCCTCATATTCCAACATCGCTTTTTCAAGCACTACCTGATGGGTTTCCGTAAAGGAGAAAATAAAACTGTTTATCAGTGAATCTTTCGCCCAACGCAGTTCATCGTCGCTCACTTGCTCGCCCTTCACCTCTTCGATAATCCTGTTAAGTGATTCGATGGACCGGCCCGTGGTTTCCGAACCCGTCATGACGTAGGCGGCGAAAAGCCCGAAATCGGGACGCGTCGAATAAAAGCTGCCGGCACTGTAAGCGAGCCCCATTCTGTTTCTGATTTCACCGGTGATGTGGGATCTGAATCCACCGCTTCCGAGTATGAAATCGAGTACCGTGAAGGCGAAATAGATTTCATCCTTCTGACCTGGGGCAATGTTCCCCCGTATGATGATCGACTGGGGATTCTTTTTGTCAAAATAGTTGAGGGTGGCCGGATGCGGCAAGGGCTTCGAAGGAGCGGGAATTTTTCCCGGCACATCCCAGCTGCCCATGAGCCGATTCAACATGGAGGCGGCTTCATTTTTTTCAATATCTCCTGATACCGCTATCATCACGTTACGCGGGAAATAACAGGTTTTATGAAACCGCACCAGATCACTCCGCTCGATGCGTCCGACCGATTCAAGTGTGGAGAGGTTCCCACGGGGGTCGCTGTCGTAGACGAGCTTCACGAATTCACGAAAGGCCAATTCCTGCGGATTATCGTAGACACGCCTGAGGGCCTCCGACTTCAATTCACGGGCCAGTTCCAGTTTTTCATTTTCAAAGGTCGGGGCGGTGATAATGCGAGATAGTATGTCAGTCCCTTTCTCGATGTCCTTTTTCAGAACGGAAAGTGAAAACTTCGCGAAATCTTTCCCGACGGAAACGTTCAGATCGGCTGCCCGGTAATCAAGCTCGCGGTCCACGGCACTACCGGTCATGCCGTGAATTCCTCCGGTTCTCATGACCGTGCCCGTAAGCTCCGCGAGGCCTTCTTTTCCCGGGAAGTCATAAATCGCACCGGCCCTGACAATCAGTGTCATATTGACGATCGGCAATTCATTGTCCTGCATGAAGTAGGTGACAATGCCGTTGTCGAGCACAAACCGGTCAACCTCGGGTATGGTGAAATCGAGTGGCGGGTAGTGCAGTGAAGCAGGATCGGCGGTCCGGTGCGATGCACATCCCGCAGCCATGAAAAGGCTCATGACAAGAATGAGCAGAAGGACAAAAGTGCATTTTGTACATAACCATGTCGCAAATCTGTCTTGAAATATTTTGCTCACCATTTCGATT
>CAYTUH010000401.1:0-1361 GCA_964441165.1 uncultured Syntrophaceae bacterium | reverse complement strand
TGGTCGGTGCAGGCACGTTCCTGACGTTCGTAACAATTCCACCGCCTGTCATTGCGAGCACGCCCTCGGCGTGCGTGGCAATCCCACCACCCGTCATTGCGAGCACGGCCTCGGCGTGCGTGGCAATCCCACCACCTGTCATTGCGAGCACGCCCTTGGCGTGCGTGGCAATCTTGATAAATCGAAAGGCACTGAGGCACAATGGCACAAAGTAAAACGTTTCGCTTTTTTATCATTCCTGCAGACCACAACCCCTTAGAGATTGCTTCAGGCTAACGCCTTCGCAATGACAAAAAGTGCGGTCATTGCGAGCACGCCCTCGCCGTGCGTGGCAATCTCACCACCCGTCATTGCGAGCACGGCCTCGCCGTGCGTGGCAATCTTGTTTTTATAGTTCTTGCTGACCGCTGACGGCTGATCGCTGATCGCTGTTTCATCGCCCCTTCGATCTGAGGAGTTCCGCAATGGTTCTGTTCTCTGCGGTAAAATACTTCGACGACGCATTCATGATATCTTCTGCCGTAATTGTGTCGATTACCCCTGAATGTCCTGTGATATAGCGATAATCACCCGCCACGATCTCGAAATAGGAGAGCATGGACGCAAGTCCCTCGTTTGATGAAAGGTGGCGAATAAAATCGGCCTTCAATCGGTTCTTCGCCTTTTCCAGTTCACTATCGGCGACCGGTTCCTTTGAAAGTTTTTCAAGCTCGCCGTAAATCGCCTCCTTCAGATCCTCATTACCAAAGGGTTGCCGCGGGTCTGCGAAGATTACGAAGAGATTCGCATGGCGTGCACCGGGAAGACCGTTCGACGTGCTCACACTTTCAGCGATCTTCTTTTTATCGACGAGCGACTGGTAAAGCCGCGACGTTCGTCCCTCGGAGAGAAGGATGTCAATTACGTCGAAAATGTAATCGTCACGTGAGGGGAGGGTGGGTTTGTGAATTCCAATCATGAGGCGGGGGGCGGCGTCGGCATTAAGCACGACGCGCCGTTCACCCGTCTGTAAAGGTTCGTCGGGAATAGCGCGGACGGGAACGTCTCTTCTTTCAAGGTGCCCGAAGTACCTCTCGACAAGTCTGAAAAAATCATCGGCGGATACATCTCCCACCGCCGTAATGACCGTGTTGTTCGGCGCATAGTAGGTTTTAAAAAAGGTTTCAGTAGCATCGACAGAGTAATAGGTCATATCAGTCGGCCATCCAAGTATGGGCCGGCGGTATGGATGGACCATGTAGGCTGTCGCAAGAAATTGTTCCACCAGTTTTCGACGGGGATCGGACTCCACCGTCTGCTTCCGCTCTTCCATGACCACGTTTCTCTCGGTGTAGAATTCTCGAAAGACGGGGGAAGTGAGG
>CAYTUH010000400.1:1529-3016 GCA_964441165.1 uncultured Syntrophaceae bacterium | reverse complement strand
AGACATCAGCGCCGAGACATTGCTGGGAGCAGCCGGGTGGGCTTGCGGCAACCAGAAATGAAGCGGCGCCATGCCTGCCTTTGCCCCGAAGCCAAAAAATAGCAGAAAGAAGATTATCGAGCGCTGGTTATTCGAAAGATTTTGTCGGTATGGTTGTGGCCAACCACGCGGCGAACTTCTGTGTCGGCGCCAATGTTTTCCAGGTGCTTCTTGCCGCGCAGCAGGGTGAATGGGATCTGCTTGATAAAATGATCCACGATCTGCAGTACGCCAACATGAAGATGAAATATCTGGATAAACCTGTCGTCACGGCCCCCGCAGGCATGGCTCTCGGCGGCGGTTGTGAGATCAGCATCCATGGCCAGCGCTGCCAGCCCTGTGGTGAAACCTATATGGGTCTCGTAGAAGTCGGTGTCGGCGTCATTCCCGCCGGCGGCGGCTGTAAAGAACTGATGGTACGCTGTACCGAGGGCATTCCCGACGGTGTCGTCGAAGAAGGTCTGAACATGCAGCCCATCTACACAAAAGTCCTTATGAACATCGCCCAGGCCAAGGTGGCCACCAGCGCCATGGAGGCAATGGAGCTCGGATACATCAGAAAGACCGAGAAGATCAGCCTCAACCGGGATCACCAGATCTGGGATGCCAAGGAGCTGGTGCTCTCCATGGCACGGTCCTTCAAGAAACGGCAGCCCGACATGATCCCCGTCATGGGGAAAAACCTCGAAGGTATCGCCCATGCCGTCCTCTTCAACATGAAACACGGCAACTATATGTCCGAATATGATGAACATGTGACGAAGAAGATTGCCTGGATCCTTTCGGGCGGTGATTGTATGGAGAACACCTTCGTGACCGAAGATGCGATTCTCGACCGCGAACGGGAAGCCTTCCTGAGTCTCGTCGGTGAACAGAAGACCCAGGATCGTATCATGCACATGTTAACCAAGGGGAAACCGCTTCGTAACTAAGCACAACACTGTTTATTGCCGTACCCGGTCTTACAGGGGCCGGGTCGGCATTAAATGATAAGGAGGATTATTATGCGTGAAGCTGTTATCGTTGAATCAGTAAGAAGTCCGGGTGGACGGTATAAAAGAGGCGGTCTTTCCCAGACCAGAGGCGACGAGATCGGAATTCAGGTACTCAAGGGATTGTTGGCACGGGTACCCAAGGTGAAACCCGAAGACATCGATGACCTCGTATGCGGATGTTCCTTTCCCGAGGCGGAACAGGGCATGAATCTGGGCCGTGTCATTGCGCTGGGAGCGGGACTTCCCGTGACGGTTCCCGGAGTGACGGTCAACCGTTTCTGCGCTTCGGGTCTCCAGGCAATCGCCGATGCCGCTGCGAGAATCAAGGCCGGATGGGCGGAGATCATAATAGGCGGCGGATGCGAAACCATGAGTCATATTCCCATGGGCGGCTGGATATTCCGTCCCCATCCCGACTGGGGCGATCGTCCCCTGACCTATGTTTCCATGGGT
>CAYTUH010000400.1:350-1488 GCA_964441165.1 uncultured Syntrophaceae bacterium | reverse complement strand
GGCCATGCGTTACAATATCACCCGCGAGGAACAGGACAAAATGGGCTATGAGAGCAACCGTCGGGCCCATGAGGCGATCCAGAAGGGTGTCTGGAAGGAAGAGATTATCCCCATTCAGGCATGGCAGTACAAGAAAGACAAGAACGACCAGTGGATACGGGTTGAAAAGACCTTCGACATGGATGACGGTGTGAGATGGCCCGCATCGCTGGAGATGATGGCAAAACTGAAATCGCCCTTCAAACAGGGTGGTTCGGTGACGGCGGCCAACTCTTCTCAGATGACCGACGGTGCCGCCTTTACGATGCTCATGTCACCGGAAAAGGCTGCTGAACTGGGTCTGAAACCGATCGCGAGAATGACCCACTACGCCGCGGCCGGCTGCGAACCCGATGAGATGGGTGTCGGTCCCAAGGTTGCCATTCCGAAGGTTCTCAAGATCGCGGGCATGACAACCAAGGACATTGATCTCTTCGAGATCAACGAGGCCTTTGCGTCTCAGGCGCTTCACTGCTGCAGAGAGCTGGGAATCGAGGAGCGCTACTGGAAGGGTGACATTAACCCGAACGGTGGTGCCATTGCGATCGGCCATCCCCTGGGATGCACCGGTGCGAAACTGACGGCACAGTTGCTCCATGAGATGAAACGCCGGAAAGCAAAACGCGGTATCGTTTCCATGTGTATCGGTGGCGGTATGGGTGCTGCCGGCATATTCGAAATGCTGTAAGAAAAATACAACTGGAAACCTTTCTGATTTAGGGCAGGAAAAGGCCATGGCTCTCAGAGTCATGGCCTTTTCATTTCCTTAGGATTACGGATTGATGGATTGAAGGATTATTAAAAGCCCGAGTTCCAGAGTGCCAGAGTGAAAAGGAAAGGTACACAGGCACTGTGGCACACAGGCACAAAGAGAAAGCAAAGAATAAGCACCAAAGTGCCAGAGTAGCAGAACGTTCCGAAAGGGAAGATAACCTGAAACATTCAACTCGAAACTTGAAACTGTGTTTGACAGCCCGAAAAAAAGCAGGTATGTCTTCAAACCAAACTACAAAAATTGGAGAGTGCGTCCCATGAAAGCAGGATTTGTCCAGTTTGATCCCCTCTTTGGCGATATTGAAGGAAATATTGAGAAAGTAGC
>CAYTUH010000400.1:0-340 GCA_964441165.1 uncultured Syntrophaceae bacterium | reverse complement strand
ATAACCTCTATGGCGGACTGAACGTAGGTATCCAATACAGGATACCTCTTTCGATCGAAAGAAGAAGTGGCCGGGCTGGCTGAAGAAATTCCAGGCGGTCCGACGACGGAGGCCCTCTGCGAAATTGCGAGAAGAAGGAATCTCCATATCGTGGGTGGTATCGCCGAGCGGGAGGGCGATCGTTTTTTCAATTCGGCCGTTATCGTGTCGCCGGAGGGATACGTCGATACGTACCGGAAACTCCATCTCTTCTATGAGGAAAAAAGGTGGTTCGAGCCGGGAAACCGGGGATTCAGGGTATATGATATCGGCATATGCACCATCGGGGGAATAACCTGCT
>CAYTUH010000399.1:779-3020 GCA_964441165.1 uncultured Syntrophaceae bacterium | reverse complement strand
AGAGCTACCTGTCGGCGGCCTCCAAGCTGGTGGCCTCGAACACGGCCATGAAGGTTACCACCGACGCGCTCCAGATCGCCGGCGGCTACGGATACATGCGGGAATACCCCTTTGAACGCATGATGCGGGATGCCAAGATTACCCAGATCTACGAAGGAACCAACCAGATCATGAAGCTGGTCATCTCCCGTGAGATTCTGAAGTAGCGGGCCGAGGAACATTCCTTGTGCCGAGACCGTGACGGATCGCCTGATGCAGCGAGAATCCAGGCATGAGCGCGGAAAGTGAAGAATAGGTCGGATGTTGAAAACAGATGACAGGACACGGATAGTAAAACGGTTAACTGCCGGCGATGTACGGAAGTGTGGCGGAGTATCCTTGGATACCAATCCGACTCATCTGTAAACTGAAGACCCTCTGTCATAATGCTGCGGGCGAAGGGGTGATTGCCGGTGCAGCGGTCGTCATGTTGTTATAAAAGAGGCCCCACGGGCACTTCGATGAGAAACAAGGAGTGCCTTTCGGGTTCTTTAAAATAAGAAGATGCATGAAGAGGCTGTCTGCCGGCTGAATGTCGACGGTATGGATGAAGCATGTTGCGACCGCGATAGCGCTGCATCCATGCAACTGACACTGCAGGACCTTCGGCGGATGATACGAAAACCACTTCATGCAAGACTGCCCTATGATGCATCGGCACGGTTCAGCGCTGTTCCGTGCCGATGCTGCAGCGTCATCCATCCCGGTAAAGTCTTTGGTCTGCACCGCTTGTGATGCCGTTTTTCCTGTCCCGGTGGATCAATAACGAACCGTCATAGCCACGTACAATATCGAAATCTGTAAGGCATGCCGGTACCGTTCTTTTTCTCTTTTCGTGCAGGAGCAATTCCGGGTTGAGGTATTTTCCGGAAGGCGGGAACGGCTCGTCGCCCGGGGAAGATATGGGATGTATGCAGTGACGTCCAGTCATGATTCCGAGAAATATATTGAGGAATGGGGTTAGCATGAAACCTGATTGTGTGAGTGAGGTTCGAACGGTGCGTCAAATGACGCGGTTGATACGAAAGATAGAGGATAATTATGCCGAGGCAAAGTCTGAATTGCGAGGCATCTATCAGTCGACACAGGAGGCGTATGTCCTTGGGATTACCGGTCCTCCGGGCGCAGGAAAAAGTACCATCATAAATCAGTTGATTGAAAATTATTACGAGAGAGGCAACAGGATCGGAGTCCTGCTGGTGGATCCCTCAAGCCCCTTCAGCGGCGGCGCGATAATGGGCGACCGGTTACGGTTGAAGAAACACATTTCAAACCCCGATATCTTTATTCGAAGCATGGCGACGCGAAATGCGACAGGCGGGCTTTCCCATGCAACGGGAGCGGCCATCCGCGTCCTGGAGGCCATGGGCAAGGATATCATCATCGTCGAAACGGTCGGGGCGGGACAGCAGGATATCGAAATTGCCAATTACGCCCATACGACGGTGGTAGTCCAGGTCCCGGGTCTGGGAGACGGGGTGCAGGCAATAAAAGCAGGTATACTGGAGATTGCCGATATCTTTGTTGTCAACAAAAGCCATTCCGAAGGAGCGGTGAGTCTCTACGCGGATCTGGTACACCTGAGCCATCTTTCGAAGGATTTTACGAACAACGGCTGGGAGCCGCGGGTGGTCGAGCTGGGGAACATTACCGACGGCAAGGGCTTTGATGCGGAAGTGGCCGGTCTGATGGATGCAATAGAGCAGCACCGGGCATATTTGGCCGAGAGCAATACCCTGTTGTCCCGCAGGAAACGGCGGGTGGAACTGGAGCTGAAGGAAGCCCTTCATGAATGCGTGTTCGGACCTATGATAGACAGACTGAAAGGGCACGACGAGTATGATCGCATCATCGGGGAACTCCTGAGAAAGGAAACGGATCCATACACCAGTGCGGAGAAGATTTTCAGCGATTACATCAAAGAGGCCGATGTCTATTGAGGTTTCCTTTCGTCGCTCATTGAAGGGCCTGACCCTTCTTCCCCCCGGACGGAGGAGGAAAGGGGCAGGCTGAAAAGAAGTCTTTATTGATGGGGAGAGGACTGGTGCGACGGTTCGTGATGGTTCGCAGGCGTTTCCGCCCCGTACAGGTAGAAAATAATCACAATTTGAAATTGTTTGTTTGGTAGAAAGGAGAAATAATGAATACAAAAGACGATATTGTTATTGTCAGTGGAGTTCGAACACCCTTCAGTAAATTCGG
>CAYTUH010000399.1:260-769 GCA_964441165.1 uncultured Syntrophaceae bacterium | reverse complement strand
GAGGGGCATTGAAACAGATTCACAGCACCGATCTCGCGGGCGTCGTTATCAAGGAAAGCCTCAAGAGAACGGGTCTTTCCGGGGGCGACATTGATCTGGTCTATTACGGCATGTGCGATCAGGCCGAAGCGGCGCTCTACGATAACGTAAATGCCCGGCAGGCCATTCTGAGAGCCGGGCTGCCCGAGACGGTGGTTTCTCTCACTATCGACCGGGCATGCTGTTCCTCTCTCGCCGCCGTTCACCTGAGCCGACAGGCCCTTCTGCTCAACGAAGCGGAAATCTGCCTGGCCGTCGGGGCGGAAAATATGAGCAACACGCCACTCTTGATCAATGGACATCGTTGGGGAACAGGACTCCAGCCGATGCTGGTTCAGGATTATCTCAATCCGATCACGTATAGAGAGTTCACACCTCTTGGAAGAGATGCCGGCGAAATTGCACTGGAACATGGAATCTCACGGGAAGAGCAGGACAAGTGGGCCTTTGTGTCGCAGCAGAAATGGGCC
>CAYTUH010000399.1:0-243 GCA_964441165.1 uncultured Syntrophaceae bacterium | reverse complement strand
GGAAGGAAAATTCGCCGAGGAGTTGACCCCCGTTGAAGTTCCTCAGAGGAGGGGTGATCCGGTCATTTTCGATACCGACGAATTTCCGAAACCGAACACGACCCTTGAAGGGCTGGCAAAACTCAAGACGATTTACGGCAGCCCCACCGTCACGGCCGGCAACGCGCCCGGTCTTGATGCCGGCGCATCGGCAATCGTTACCATGAAGCGGTCAAAGGCCGAGGAACTGGGTCTGAAGCCTCT
>CAYTUH010000398.1:0-3034 GCA_964441165.1 uncultured Syntrophaceae bacterium | reverse complement strand
GGGCTGAATATCATAGAGAAAATCCATCATCTGGCCCGAAACGGAAAGATCCCCGTAGTGAAGGTAGATGCGTGCTTCGGGATCGTGAAAATCCTTGTAGAGATGGTCGATGCGATCCGTATTGAAGGTACTGGAACGGCGGATAAGCCCGTGAATTTCATAGCCCTTCGAAAGCAGGAATTCGGTCAGATAGGACCCATCCTGCCCGGTAATGCCTGTAATAAATGCTTTTTTCACTAAAAGCAGCTCCTTTCGAAAAAAAGCGTTCAGCCGTCAGCTATCAGCTATCAGCAAAAAAACAAAAAACAAGAAGTAAGAAGTCAGAATCCAGAAGTAAGAATAAAAGCTGTAAACATATCGCCGATTTATCGACGAATCACTCTGCTACTTTGCTACTTTTTTCAATCCTTGATCCCGGTTACAGATTGCCGCGTCGCAGACCGCCACGCTTCGCTCGCGGCTTCGGCTCACCCTCGCAATGACAGGCTCCTCGACTTTTTACGAGGTCATCAAACTTTAAACATCGAACTTGAAACTTGAAACTCTTTTCTAATGAGAATCTATAACCCATTACCCACATTTATGTAACCGGTTTAGTTAACCGTTATCCGATCCTTATTCACTTCGAACGTCTTTAACCCGATACCCGGTACTTTCATGATATCTTCAGGCTTCGCAAAGGAGCCATTCGCCTCTCTGTACTGGACGATTCGTTCGGCATAACTCGGGCCGATTCGATCGAGTGTCACCAGTTCCTCGACGGTTGCCGTGTTGATGTTAATGAGTTTTCCCTCGTCGGCATGAGCAACAGCGGTCAGCATCATTACGAACGAGAATGCCACTACCAGAAACAGAATCTTCTTCAGTCTCATAATAATCCCCCCTTGTTATTATGTGGTAATGGGTTATAGATTTCAAAGCGTCTGTGAAAGAACGTATTAAATCTGCGGTGTATATTCGGGAACTATTTCCTTCAGTTTTTTCTTGATTTCCTCTGCATCATAGCCACGGGCAACTGCAAGGAGCTCCTCAATATGCGATTCGAGGAGTTTTCTATCGCATGTATTGCCCTGCAATACAAGAATCTTTTTATGATTCGTATTGACAATGCCCTCGCCTTCAGTGATCAACTCCTCATAGAGTTTTTCGCCGGGCCGAAGACCTGTAATCTGAATGGGGATATCGGTCTCCGGTTCGAGACCGCTCAGACGAATCAGGTCCCTGGCCATATCGATGATGCGCACCGGCTTCCCCATGTCGAGGATGAAAATTTCGCTTCCCTTTCCCATGGCGCCGGCCTGAAGAATCAACTGCGCCGCCTCGGGGATACTCATGAAATACCGGGTCACCTCTTCATGGGTTACCGTCACGGGACTGCCGCGGAGAATCTGTTCCTGAAAAAGCGGTATCACCGACCCGGAACTTCCCAGCACGTTGCCGAACCGCACCGCCATGAAGGTCGATCCCGTCCACCCGTTCATGCATTCCGTCAGCATCTCGGCAACCCGCTTGGTCGCCCCCATTACATTGGACGGCCGTACCGCCTTGTCGGTGGAGACCAGCACAAAGCGGGTCACCCCGTGCCGCACCGACGCCTCGACAAGATTCCGTGTCCCACGCACATTGTTGGACACGGCCTGCCAGGGGTTCAACTCCTGCATGGGCACATGCTTGTAGGCAGCGGCGTGAAAGACCACGTCGGGACGGAATTCCCGGAAGGTCTTCTCCACCGCTTCGGCGTCCTTGATGTCGACGAGACAGGACGCCGTCTTCACCGATTCAAACCGCTGGGCACACTCGATCGCCACCTTGTAGAGATTGAACTCGCTGAAATCGAGGAGTCCCAGTTTCTCCGGGTCAAACCGGCAGATCTGGCGCACCAGTTCCGAACCGATGGACCCTCCCGCACCCGTCACCAGGATACGCTTCCCGTGCAGGTAGTTCCTGATTTCTTTTTCATCGAGATGCACTTCCTCCCTGCCGAGAAGGTCCGCCACCGTCACGTCACGCACCCGCTTGACGGAGACTTTGCCTTCAATCAGTTCCCAGATGCCCGGCACGGTGCGGAACCGCTTTCCCGTCGATTCGCAAAGCGAGACGATCCGCCGCATCTGATCGCCCTTTGCCGAGGGGATCGAGATGATGATCTCGTCGATCTTGTTCTTCTTCACCACCTTCTGAATCGAATCGATCGTCCCGAGGACCGGCACCCCGTGAAAGGAGCGCTTCAATTTCTGCCGATCATCATCGAGAAAACCCACCACGTAGTAATCACCGTTGGACGTGGCGATGATCTCTCTCAGAAGTTTTTCCCCGGCGTCACCGGCCCCGATAAGAAGGATATTCCGCGATTCGTTTCGTGTCGTCCATGACATTGGGTTTCTGAATTTCCCGTTCATCCTGGAATAAAAGAGCCGGATGGCAATGCGGAATCCGCCGACGAAGAGGAACGTCAGCGCCCCGTCAATGATAAAGGCTCCCCGGGCAAACCCGGTGAAACGCACCGTCAGAAGCAGTATCATTGCGATCACGGCCGAAGACACAAAGCAGGCCTTCAAAAGATCGAAGATATCGAGGATGCTGGTATACCGCCACATCCCCTTGTACTGGCGGAAAAAGTGGAAGCAGATCAGCTTCAGGGGAACAACCCATACAATCGTCTGTTTGAATCCGGCCAGGAAGTACGGCGGGATACGGCCGTCGAACCGGACGAGATAAGCCACGTAGTAAGCAAGGATGACCAGGACGGCATCCCCCAAAAGCATGAACCACAAATTTCTCTTCTGCAGCATCGTCGTTTCTTCTACTTCAGTATCAGCTTACGCGACAGCATTTTCGAATGATTCCGGCAATCCTTTCCAGATCGCCCTCCGTCATCGCAGTCCCCGAAGGAAGGCAAAGCCCCCGTTCAAAGAGGTCTTCACCGACCGCTCCCCCCACAACCCGCGCCTCATATCGCTTAAGTCTCTTGTTATCTTCCTTCTTACTCCTTAATCCATAATCCTTAATCCCGGATTTATCATCCCTTGTCCTG
>CAYTUH010000397.1:0-3035 GCA_964441165.1 uncultured Syntrophaceae bacterium | reverse complement strand
AAACCTTCAGGCGAAAGCAATGAAACTGGAATATCAGCCAATCGGCATCATCCATTCACCCTTTTCCGATCCCGCTGCAATGCCCATCCAGCCTTCTGGGGCCCGGGGCGCCAGGGGGACCGTGGAAATCTATCCGGAATATGCCGAGGGCCTGAAGGATCTCGAGGGATTCTCCCACCTCATTCTGCTCTATCATTTCCACCTCAACAGAGGGTTCTCACTTCAGGTAGTGCCCTTTCTCGATACCGAAAAACGAGGCTTGTTTGCCACACGCGCTCCCAGACGTCCCAATCCCATCGGTCTGTCGGTGGTCAGGCTCGCCGGAGTGGAGGGATGCACGCTTCAGGTCGAGAATCTGGACATGCTCGACGGCACGCCGGTGCTTGACATCAAACCCTACGTTCCCCTTTTTGATGAACAGTCGGACGTCCGAACGGGGTGGCTCGAAGCGTCGGGTACGGCGGTGCAGGAGAAAAAATCCGACGGCAGATTTGCAGGAGGTGCGGGCAGGGATGCCGAGGACGATGAATGTTGAATAACCGGCACAAAGGGCGTGTTCCCATAGGCTGAAAAAGAAGGGATGCCTGCCCTGTTCCCGGTCCTGCAGAGAACCCCCGCCTGGCCCCGGAAACGTTAGGTCAATACCTTGTAGATGCCTTCCATCCAGTTTCGTATGTCACTCGTATACCACCGTGAAAATCTTCTGTCGGCAGGTCCTCCTGCAATATTCGAATGGATTCCCTCTTCTCCGAGGTCCGCGATGAAGCGGTAGGAGGGGCAGAAGGTGGTGACACGACCCGCCGTTTTGAAAATCTGTCCCTGGGGTATGGTGGCGCAGGAGCCGGGCAGTTCTATGGGGCCATAGTCGAAGCCGAGAAAGGCCGGGAGCTGACCGCCGAAAAGGAGATGGGAAAAGGTGATTTTTCTCGTGTCGCCGTAACGGACGGCCGTGACGTTCAACCCTTCCGCGACGGCCTGTGCCAGGATCTCCTTCCGCGACCTGCCGCCGAACCAGGGTGAATCTTCCTTCATCAATATATTGTCGAAGTTTGCGTAGTAGTCGTTGAAAAGACCGGTCTCTTTCAGCGCAAAGTCGACGACCGCCCTGCCGAAGCCGTTATCCCCGAATACGATGTGCAGGAGAGCCCGGTAAACGGATTCGAAAAGCATGGCTCCCCGTGAGTCCCTGTCGTATCGACGGTCCCATTTTTGCAGGATCGCTCCGTTTTCCGTGTCGGGCAGGAACGGGGCGATAAGGGTCATGAAGCGTTCCGCCTGCAGCGAGTAGAGGTCGAAGTGCATCTCCTTCATGTATGCCACGTTGAGCCTGCCTCCCTCCAGGAGGCGCTGTCGTATCCGTTCGGCCCGGTATGTGCCCATGGGAAGGTTGATGGGATTTGACTTCCCCAGGTAATTCAGGTCCTGGTTTGTCGTGACGATGATACCGTCTTCGGGATTGTATGCCGAGGGGAGGTGATTTTTGTCCGCGAATCCGCTGCTGTCGTAGTGCTCCTCCCAGCCCGGAAGGGCGAGTATGCCGCTGACGCCCGGCGGCCTCTTGAACTGCCGGCCGCTCATCTGGTAGCCGATATTTCCGTTTCGGTCCGCCATGACCCAGTTCATGGAGACGGCATCGAGCATTTTAAAGATATCCATGGCCTCCCTGACGTTTTTCGCCGCCGGCAGATCCGCGATTGCCTTGAAATCACCGGCGCCGCAGCCCGATTTTGCCGACCAGCTCTGGACGAGATAGTATCCCTCTTCCCCCGGGGTCCCCTCCAGTAGCCCATGTTCGTTTTCGAAGACTTCAATGGTGACGGGTGTCCCCTTTTTGACCGTGATGGTTTCACGACGCACCCTGAAATCTTTCCAGCCGTCCTTTCTCCGGTACCGGCCGTCACGGCAGTGTTCGATCCGGTAATCGAGCATGTCCATGAAGGAATAGGTGGCGCTCCAGGCGACATGGTCCGTCCTGCCGATGATGAGTCCGGGCACTCCGGGAATGCTTGCGCCGATCAGGGTGTTCCCGGGCAGCTTCATGACGATTTCCTGCCAGACGGCGGGAAGGCGGTTTACTTCAAGATGGGGATCCCCGCAGAGAATGGCATTTCCCGATTCGGTGCGTGCACCCGAGACGGCCCAGTTGTTGCTCGCGCTGAAACGGGGCAGCTTCCCCAGCCACTTCAGCGCTTCGGGAATCAGGGGAGGTACGAATCTGATCTTTTTGATCAGGTCGTAATCGATTTTCTCGGTGAGATAGGGAAAGAGCTCTCGCAGTTTTTCTTCGGCGACGTCGTTGCGGATCATCTGGAGAAGGAATTTTTCCATGGCACCCTGGGCGTCCGCCAGACCGATAAACCCGAATATCTTGCCGATGAGAAGGCTGTCCCGGATATCCCAGGGTTCGGGAGTATATCCCAGGAGCCTGAATTCATAGACGGGCCTGCAATCGGAAAGATAGGCATTGAAGCCGTCGGCATAGGATTGAAGCTGCCTCTTGATGTCCGGCGTGAGCATCGCCACCACTTCTTCCGGATCGGGGAGAAAGTTCATGCGGCGCATGTATGTGTCGATTTCGATGAGGGCCGCGTCGCCTTTCAGGTATTCGGCGGCGTTTCCCCTGAGGAGTACCCGCGTGAGAAGTGTCTGGAGCTGCCGGTCGTTTGCGTGCACCCAGCCGAGACCGTAGGCCAGATCGGCAAGGCTCTCCGCCCCTATCACGGGAATGCCGTGACGGTTCCGGGCAACATTGACCGTTCCGTCATTTCCCCCCAGCGCAACGGGCTTCGTCTTTAATTTCATTTTTTCTCTCCCTGAACATGGTGAAATCAAAAACGCAGGATTCATTATAGAGGTCATGATTTCGTAAGGCAAAGAAATTCAGGGTGCGTCAATCAGGCGTTGTCATCGACAGCCTTTCCGCGTCATGCCCCGTTTCATGGAAAGGCAGACGAGCACGAAATACCCCGCCGCGAGGCCCCAGAGAATCTCCAGGTCGCCGGCGATGTCCCGCAGGCCGGCACCCATGAGGTTCA